>JBGPXQ010000259.1:0-2929 GCA_041492805.1 Terriglobia bacterium
GCAAAGTAAGGCACAACCGGCCACCCAACACTTTTCGGGAATTCACGAGACCCGCCTCGAAGAAATATCGAGGCGGGTCTTTTGCTTCTCGCCCCTTCAGAACTGCGGGAAGAATCGATATTCCAGGGCGAGGATCGCGATGGCCGTGATTGTTGTGACGAACGTGATGACCAGGCCCACGCGAGTGAACTCCCAGAATGAAATCCCGACCCGCTTATTTGCTAACTGAAGAACGATTAGATTGGCCACTGAGCCGAGCGGAGTGGAGTTTCCTGCCAGCGTGCTCGTGCTTGCCAGGGCAAGCCAAACGAAGTGGCTGTGCGGAAATGACGGAACCAAAGGGCGAAACAAGAGCACTGCAGGGACATTGCTTACCAAGTTCGAAAGCACCATCATCACGCCGCTGATCGCAAATAGTTGCGAGATAGGGCTGCCTTCGAGCGCATGGTGGAAATGTCCAATCAGATAGTTCGTCGCCCCCGAAGCGACGAAGCCGCGGATAACCACGAAAAGGGAGGCGAAAAACAGCAGCAACTCCCAATCCACTCGCTGGTGGATGGATTCCGATTTCACCCCTCCGATCACCAGAATGAGCGCAGCCACTGCAATGGCTACGAGCGGAAATGAAAAATTGAATGCCCAGAGCACGACTACCAGCGATGCTGCGAACCCACATTTCCAGAGCAGCACGCGTTGCACCCGCACGGTGACTGCCGGCGCGCTTCCGGCGAGCGGCGGGCCGACCAGTTCCCGCCGAAAAAATAGGCCAATTACAATAACATTCAGGCCAAGACCAATGAGCGACACCGGCGCCAGGTGCCCAAGGAACCCCAGAAACGTTAGATGGCCGGAGACGCCGACCAGCGCGTTCTGCGGATTGCCCGTCACCGACATGGCTGACCCAATGTTCGACGACGTTGCCAATGCGATTACGTATGGAACCGGAGGCAAATTGAGCCTTTCGGTTACAGCCAGGACAATTGGAGTGAAGAGCAGACAGATCGTGTCGTTCACAAAGAATGCGGAAAGAATACCCGCAGTAAACACTAGCACCACCAGTAATTGAAGACGCGTCCGGGCGCTAGAGGCCACATGGACAGCGATCCAGTCGAAAAATCCCGAAATCTGAAAGTGCGCGACCAGGATCATCATTCCCAGCAGGAACATGATCGTGTTCCAATCAATCGCTTGGTACGCTTGGTCGAGCGTAACCGCCCGGCTCAGTACCATCGCCACCGCGCCACAGAAGGCCGCGGCCGTCCGATCGAGATGGCTTCCCCGGCCGCTCTGAATGGCAATCAGCAGGTAAGTGACGAGGAAGATTGAGATCGTCACCCAGTGGCTCTCCCCGATCGTTGCGAGTGGACTTGGCATCAGCCTGGAGGTCCGATCATGCGTCGGGTGAACCTGCGCTCCTCAGCGTGAGGGGTGTTCCCTTCGGCAGACGCGACATTGCCGTAGCCTGGCTTCGCGCCTCAGGACGCAAACGTGAACTTGGAGCTGGGTTTTCCTGTGCGTGGGGTTCTTCATGGGCGCCTTGACTCGTAAGACTCAGGCCAAGAGCTTAGCGCGTCAGCGGGTAACGGACAACCGGCGCGGGGCTCGGTCTGTCCTCTTCCCAAGAGGACACCCGTTGAATTGCCTGCGGCTTGACTCCTCTGAAAAGATGGCGGCGTCTTTGCGAGCATTTCTGTTCGTTTTTCTCTTGCGGCAAGAGCTCTCGGTTCGGCAGTGTGAGAGAGGAGCGCGGTCTCGCCGCAAACAAACTAAGATTGCCGGGCTGCGCTTTCTCAGTGGGTCCAGATCTTGTTCGGATCTTTCTCAAATGGATATACGTGAACCATCCAGCCGAATACTTGCGGCACCCAGCGCCCGCCGGCTTCTTCGCAGGCATCCGCTGTCGCGATCGACCCGCCCAAACCGAATTGCTTCCAGTTCACCTGCTGCCACGAACTCCCTTTTTGCGGCATGCATAGGTTGATGTGCTTGTGCCAGCGGGCGACACTGAGTGGCACGCGGTCATTCAACTGATCGCCGGTAAAATTTTTGGGGGCAGTAAACATCGCGCCGAGGAGCGTGTATCCGCCGGGAACTTTCTTGTAGAGCAGTGAAGTCGGGTGCTCCGGATTGAAAGCGAACGCCGCTTCAAAAGCGTAACGCCAGTTGGTGAAGTGGTACTGCGGCAGAGGAACGTTCGGCATAAAAATCTGATAGCCGTCGGCGAGCGCCACTTTGTAATCTTGATACTTCACGATTGACTGCCGCAGCGTCGCCGCAATCTGCTCGGCGCGCTTTTCATCGTCCGCATTCGCCGGGCGCAGCGCCGTCATAAACATGTGCGCGTTCATTTCCATGTGTTCGTGCGACATGGACTCGTTTGCGGAACGCGCCGCATCCGGGTTGGCCATTGTGTCGTGGTCCATCGAGCCCGGCTTCGACATATCCATCCCGGCCATTCCGCCTTGGCCTTGACCCTGCGCCTGACTTGGCGGCTGGTTTTGCTGCTGCGCGGCCATCGGGGAGAGCAGGAAGAGCGGGGCGATCAATAGGAAGAAAAAAGTCCAAACTTTACGCGTAATCATGGCGTGGTCTCCTACTTAACTAAACGCGGCGCACAAGGAAAAGTTTCGCCTATGTCGCGCGGAGTTGCCGAGAAGACAAGGAACCCCACCCTGTGGATTAGCTTTGGCGAATGTCGTTCTTGTAGTCCCGAAGAGCAGCAGGGAGAAGTAATCTTCGGTTTGAACTGCTCTTCATTCAGCTGCGGTCGGGCCAAGCCGCCTTACGCGACGCGCGCAGGTCGCGAGAGCTGCCCGAGGATGTACGCGGTCAGCCCTGCGATCAGGCCACCGCTGATGATCAGCGCCTCCCAGACTAATCCCACTGCGACGGCGAGCGCCGGCAGCGCGCCGAATGGAGCGAGCAGCGC
>JBGPXQ010000151.1:0-6490 GCA_041492805.1 Terriglobia bacterium
CGGACCGATTTCAGCGTGATCGCGCTGATTGGCATCATCCTGCTCATCGGCATCGTGCAGAAGAACGCGATCATGATGATTGATTTTGCGCTCGATGCGGAGCGCAGGGAGGGGAAGAGTCCACTCGATGCGATTTATCAAGCCTGCCTGCTGCGCTTTCGGCCGATTCTGATGACGACGATGGCGGCCATGTTGGCCGGCTTGCCGCTGGCGTTGGGCGGCGGGACTGGCGCGGAATTGCGCCGGCCATTGGGAATCGCCATCGTGGGCGGCTTGATTTTCAGTCAGGCGCTGACCCTATTCACGACTCCGGTGGTGTATCTCGCGTTTGACCGGCTTGCGAAACGCCTCGGGGGATCTACGATCGCGGACTCCGCACACGCCGGCGCGCCCGCGGACTAATTCGCAATTTGCATTTTCCAACTCTCCATCAACCTTTTCTCTCATGCCTTCAAGAATTTTTGGATTTGCCGCAGGACGCGGGCGAACATGGCTGGTGTCAGGCGTCCCGTCTGCGTGTTTTGCTGGCTGGGGTGATAGGCAGCGAACAGCCGGGGAAGACCTGTGGGGAGGACGAAGTTCGCGCCATGCGCGAACCGGTAGGCGGCGCGCGATGGAATCAATCCCTGTTTCTTCAGAAGATCGAGATAGCTGTTGAGCGCGATGCCTCCGAGGGCAAGGACCGCGCGTGGGTGGATGAGTTCCAATTCCTGTTCGAGATAGGGCAAGCAATTGCGGATTTCTTCCGGCAGCGGTTTGTTATCGGGTGGCGCGCAACGGACCGTCGCGGAAATCAGTGCGCCCTTGAGGACGAGTCCATCATCGACGCGTTTCGAGTGCGGCTGATTGGCAAAGCCGGCGCGATGGAGCTGCTCGTACAGGAAATCCCCCGAGCGATCCCCCGTGAACATCCGGCCGGTGCGATTGGCGCCGTGCGCGGCGGGTGCGAGCCCGATGATGACGAGACCCGCCTCGTGATCACCGAAGGCCGGCACGGGACGGCCCCAGTAGGTCCAGTCGCGATACGCGCGGCGCTTCGTGCGCGCGATTTGCTCGCGGTAACGCACCAGGCGAAGACACTTGCGGCACGCCGTGATCTCTCGCTCGAGAACTGCAAGCCGGTCTTGTGGCAAGGTGCCTCCAGAACGAAAAGTGTAGCAGCGCTTCAGGTGTCGCGTGCGTCAAGCTTACAGGATAATTCGGCGACCCTAACTTGTAACCTCAGACAAGAACGGTGAAGTGTGGGCCGCGACGTAGTTCTGCGGATGAAAGTCCCGCCGTATTTTGCCGTTGACAATATCGGCGTCCAATTTGGGCGCCTGCCAATTTGGACTGGAATCCAATTTGGATGCGGACCAATTTGTGTCTGGTCTTCATTTCCAAATGAAGGAGGATCGGGTAATCGAGCAAGGCTGAGCCGAGGCTCGATTGGCAATAAGTGAGGGGGAGAGCAAATGAAAATCAAGAACACTGTGTTACTAATTGTGGTTCTGCTTATCTCGAGTGTGCGAGCCTACGCGGACAACTCCCGGCCGTTCTTCTTGCGATCTTCGGTTACGGTAAACGGAGCATTAGTTCCTGCGGGAGTGTATCAACTAAGCTGGGAGTCCCACGGCTCGGATGTACGAGTGACGTTGTCGAAAGACGGCCGTTTCATCGCTACCGCCAGGGGAACATGGGTGAAACACGGAGTCAAGTATACGGGTGACGCAGCCCTGCTCCAGGTGAACCCTGACGGATCGCGTTCACTTGTTGAAATCCGAATGGCGGGCACGAAGAGAACAATCGTGCTCAGCGATAGTGATTCAATACTTCGCCTCAGCGCCAATTAACTGCGTTTGTGCAATCGAATTGATGCGGGCAATGGGAACGCAGCCTATAGCCCGCATCATGAGACTCAACGGAAAAGCCGATTGCAAATCGTCCTTGCAAGAACCGGTTTCAAATCATCCCGATTTATCTGAATCGAACAGGTCGCACACTCTATCGGTCCAGGATGGCTGTCGAGGGAATCCCCATGCACCATCCGTCGTAGGCAGGATCTATCGCCACAAGCGCCATTCGCGAAAGCCAATCTAAATGTTCGGGTTCGGGATTGACTTCTCCAAAGGCGCTATGCTACCCATACACTTCCTTTAGTTTGGGCCCAAACTGCTGGATGTCCTCAAAACCACAGCGGATCGAAATTGTGCTGGAGACCCTGCTCGATAGCATCGCCCTCGCCGAGGAGGTGGGTGTGCGCCTCGCTGCGGCGGCGGGTTTTGGCGAGGACGATCAGTACAAGATTGGTCTGGCAGTACACGAAGGCGTCATGAACGCGTTTCAGTACGGAAATGAACAGCAGCGCGAAAAGAAAATACGCGTCATTTTCGAACTGACGCACGAAAAAATGGTGATCCGCGTGACGGACCAGGGAACCGGATTCCGCCTGGATGATGTCCCGGACCCCTGCAAGGACGAAAACATGCTGGGGGATTCCGGCCGAGGCGTCCTCCTGATGAGGGCATTCATGGATGAGTTTGATGTGCTGGTCGGGCAGGGTGGAGGCGCCGAAGTCATCATGGCAAAGCGGTACCGCACGCAGACTGACTCGCAGGCGATGTAACACCCGGCCAGGCCCGAATTCCGATCACGAATGACAAGAAAGGGTTTGCGTGCCCCTCAAATCAACCAGCCGCGAAATCAATGGCGTGACGGTGATCGACCTGGACGGTCGAATCACACTTGGCGACGGTAGCGCGTTGCTGCGCGATCTCATTCATGAAAACGTCGGCAACGGTCACAAGAAGCTTCTGCTCAATTTGGCGGGAGTAAACTATCTCGACAGTACCGGGCTCGGGGAATTGGTGAGCGGATACAGGTTCGTGAAAAGCCAGGGCGGGGAATTGAAGCTCCTGAATCTCAGTAAGAAAGTCAGCGATCTTCTTCAAATCACCAAGCTTTACGCCGTCTTCGACATCCACAATGACGAAGCCCAGGCGGTGGCAAGCTTCTGACTCTGGCGTGGTTCCACAAATAGTGGGAAGCTCGCCCGCGCCCCATAGCCGATTGTTCCCCGGCACCCTGTACGGCATGCCCAAAATGGGAAACCCTCTAGACAGATACCGGATTTTGGTGTATTGATGGCCCGCTTTTGTGGGTCCTGTAATACCGTGAGGTGTACGAAGGCCCGCCGCAGTTCACCGTGAACGTTGACTGTGAACGGCGGGGTTCTTGCTGCCACCGACTGGCGTTACGCCCGGCAAATAGCGACCGCTCATGAAAGAGGAGTCAAGAAGTTGAGCAGAGAACAAGGTGTCGTGAAGTGGTTTAACGCATCCAAAGGCTATGGGTTCATCCAGCGCCAGTCGGGCGAAGACGTGTTCGTTCACTTCTCCGCCATCCAAATGGAAGGATACAAGACACTGAACGAAGGCCAGATGGTCGAGTTCGAGGTCAAACAAGGGCCGAAGGGCTATCAGGCCGAAAACGTCACCGCTCCATAATCGGGTCCACGCGTTCAAGGGCCCTGCCCAATTCTATTGGGCAGGGCCCTTTCGCTTTCCGGCACGGAGAAGTCGCGCGCATATTACCCGAGTAACTGAGGGATCCGCTCAGGGATCTCAACTTGATGCGTCGATTTGCGTTGCAGAGTCTGGAGGCCTTGAGTGGCACAGACTTCAGTCTGTGCGTCCTTTGCGATCGTGAATCGTAGTGGGCACAGGCTGAAGCCCGTGCTACTTGGCCGCTCCGGACCTGCGCTGTGTCCCTTCTTGACGCAGGGAGTTGTGGTACGATTGCAGATTCGGGGACAAGTGGAGGAGTGAATCTGTGGCGCAACATATCTTGCGCAAGGATCTGAAGAAAGACGAAATCCGTGAGAAGTTCGTTCACGGCGTCGAATCGGTCGTTTCGCACCAGCAGTTGTTGTGGGTCGTCGTAGGGGCGGCGTTGGTTGTGGCCCTGGCGGTCTTCGGCTGGAGCAGTTATTCGCGCCGCCAGACCGCGAAAGCCGCCGCAGCCCTTGACGGCGCGATGAGGGTTTTCCAGGCCCGGATTCGCGCCGCGGGAGAACCAGCCCAGCCCGGCGAGGACACCTACATCGACGAAAAGAATAAGTACACCGACGCCGAAAAGAAATTCCTGGAAGTGGCGAACCAGTACGCGCGCACGCAGCCTGGCCAGCTCGCCCGATATTACGCGGCCCTGTCCGAGGGACATTTGAAGCGGTTCGACAACGCGGAAAAAAATCTGAAGCAGCTGGGTTCAAGCACCGATGAAACCCTGGCGGGTCTTGCCCGCTTCCAATTGGCCTGGGTATACGCCCAGAATGGCAAAGGCCCCCAGGCCGTCGAGTTGTACAAGCAAATGGCGGATAAGCCGACGATTTTTGTGCCAAAATCTTTGGTGATGCTGACGCTCGCGGATTATTACCGCAACACCGATCCCGCACAAGCCTCGAAGCTTTACAACCAGATCAAGAAGGATTTCCCTGATACCCCCGCCGCAGAAAAAGCCGATCAAGGGCTCGAACTGTTAAACGCGAAGAGCTGAAGTTCTATCCACCCGCACTTGATGCGACGACTGGTTGCCCCTCAATGATGATGTGGGGCCGATTTCCCTGGCGAATTCACGCTGTTCGGAGCCTCCCCTTGTTCCTGTTCGTCTTCGATCTCCATCTGCCCTTTCGGATTATAGTGCTCCATGTCCTTAATTTCTTCTGCTGTTAGGTGTGGCAGGTGCCGTATGAAGAGAACGAGCTGCCAACTGTCATCGTCCTGCACCGTGTTGGGTTCGCCCCAGGCCGGCATTCCTGTCAGCGGGACGCCGTTGCGAATGATGTAGTAAAGTTCGCCGTCGGTGAGATTCTGTGTCTCGGGCAAGCGCATGTCCGGCGCTCTGGGATAGAGGTACTGGCCCATCTCGGTCTTCCCGCTCCCGTCGTTGGCGTGACATTGCGCGCAGTGGTCGGCGAAGTGTTCCCGAGCATCTTTCAAAACTTCAGGGGTGGCCACGCTCGCCCACGGATTTTCTTCCTCCCGGTCAATCTTGGGAATGGCCATGCTCCGAACGGCACGTGCAACAGCTTTCTCGATCCCCCAAGGTTCCCTCCGGGCGCTGAATCCTCGACGGATCAAGATGGTCCCGTATCCAATCGCTATCAATACAACCGCGAGTAGGGCCCAAAGAACTGCTTTCGGAATTTTCATGGTCGCCTCTCTCCCACGCTACTGCTTTCGGTCGGTTATCTTTCATCCCCTGAAAATGGACGGATGCGTATGAACACAGCCACGCCGGCAGGGCGTGAGCCGTATACAGGCTTCAGGCTGTTTCCAACGCCATAGGCCGTAACTTGCACTCCAAACGCTGAAGCTACGTGCGGAATCAAATCAACATCACGATCATAACCGAAGGTGTAAGCCTGGACGCGGCCGATTGGCTGTTCCTGAAAATTTAACGGAAGCGGATTTTCGCCAAGAATCAGCTCATTCGAGCGGTCCACATTTTCAATGCGTGTCCATGCGTAGTTACGAACGCGGAAGCGGACCGTCGATTCGAGTGCATAGCTGTTGAAGATCGAGTTGTCTTGGAGGGATCGAGTGTGTCCCCAAAGAACCGTGCTGGCCCAATTGCCATTGTGGAATGGGCGGTTGTACAGGACCGATGCGGTCATGCGTTCCTGACCTTCATTGGGGAAAAATGCTTCCGGGCTCTTGATGTGTCCGATGGAAAATTGTCCGCTCCAATTTTTTCCCGGCTGCACGGTCAACCGAGTAGACCACGAATCGATCTTACCCTGGTCGATATTCCATCGGTTTTCATCCGGTTCGCGGCCGTGAAAGCCGGAGGCCTCGAGCCGCGCGAAGCGATACGCCAGCCCAACTGTGACCACATCTTCCGCGATATGCGTCGAGTCCTCTTGATGATGGCCGAGTGTGGCCAAGGGATTTTCCGAGGCGGAGGCGCGATGCGCGTACGCCACAGGCCCCAGCGCCGGATCTCCAACCGGGGCAAAATAAAGCGAGAGGAGACCCTTACTGCCCAGCTTCAGATCGTAGAGCGCCGCAATCTCCATGAAGAGATCATGTGGATGCTGGCCGTCGGCAATTGGATTTCCGAACGCGGTTTCGCCCTGCTGGAACAGCAGCGGGTAGCGGCGTCGCGTGACCGTCGCAGGCTCGAGGCTCAACATCGCGCGCGCCGTAAAAACTCCCGGCCCCGCCGGACGTTGCGCCATGCCCATGAACCAGTTCGTTGAGAAGAGCTTGTCTCCGCCGCGAGGGCTCGATTGCTGCTCGCCTATCACAAAAATATTCGCGTGGAACATGAGCGACCATTTGCCCTTCATGGTCATGAGCATCGGCAAGGGAATCGAATTTGGCTCGGCGCTCGTGCCGGACGCACCGTGGTGGACGATTTCCTGCACGAAGGTTTCAGGATGCATGGTGATGAGCCCGCTTCCGCCCATTTGCATGCCTTGCATCTGGCCGTCGTTCATCCCCGGCATTCC
>JBGPXQ010000027.1:0-13236 GCA_041492805.1 Terriglobia bacterium
AGCGGCGTTGGTGCGGCAAAACCCTGAAAAACTATATGCGAAGCTCGGCCACATCACCGGGCAGCGGCAGGACATCTGCGTGCTGGGCGTATTCCGCGCGGGCGTCGCACAGGCACGCAATCCCCGCCTTCCGGTTGAGCAATGTCAATGGTGGTACTGGAGCAGGCAGCGCAAGGCAGGCAAGGTGGGACGGGCTTTGTAACACAGTTTCCGGGCAGCGCTGCACGTGGCGCGACTACATTGGCAATTTGCCGGTGAACGCAACTTGAGGCTTGCGCGGATCGGACCGGCGGATTTGGCCGATGCGATAGAACTTTTCGCGGCGGCGCTTCAGCTCGGTTCCAACGGCTCGATGATTTTCGAGCGGCACAACCAGAATCATCCCCACGCCCATGTTGAATGTACGCAGCAATTCATCGCGCTCGAGCTTTCCCAGCGTGGCGAGATAGGAAAAGATCGCCGGCACGGGCCACGAGCCCAGCTCAATTTCCGCCTGCACTCCGCGCGGCAGGACCCGAGGCAGATTTCCGGGGATGCCTCCTCCGGTGATATGCGCCATTGCGGAAAGCCAGCCGCGCGCAACCGTCGTCTTCAGCATCGGCCAGTAACACCGGTGCGGGCGCAACAGTTCCGCGCCGATCTTATTGCTGACCTCGGGGACATAGGTTTCGGGCTGCAGGCCCGCGTGTTCAAAGACGAGTTTGCGCGCGAGCGAATAGCCGTTCGTGTGCAGTCCCGTCGATGGCAGGGCGAGGAGCACATCTCCGGGCTTGACCGCGCTTGTCTTCTTTAGATTCGCGCGCTCCACCACGCCGACGATAAAGCCCGCCAGATCGTATTCTCCCGGCGTATAGAGGCCCGGCATTTCGGCTGTTTCGCCGCCGATCAGCGCGCATCCGGCGGAATGGCAGGCGCGCGACATCCCTTCGACGAGCTGTTCAACGATGTTTGGATCCATCTTGCCTATCGCCAGATAGTCGAGGAAAAACAGCGGCTCGGCGCCGAGCGTGAGAATGTCATTGACGCAGTGATTCACCAGGTCGCCGCCGACGGTCGAATGGATTCCCGTGGCCGCAGCAATTTTCAGCTTCGTGCCCACTCCGTCGGTGCTCGAGACCAGCACGGGTTCGCGCCATTTTTTATCAAGCGCGAACAGTCCCCCGAACGAGCCGATGCCTCCGATCACTCCCCGCGTGAACGTGCGCGAAGCTAGCCGCCGGATGCGCTGCTTGGCCTGGTCCGCCAGAGAAATGTTGACACCAGCTTCAGCGTAGTCCATGAACGACGAACTCTTTCTGCCGTGGCGAAAGGAGCCGTGCGGCATGCTCCCATTGGATTAGAACATTTTGAAGATGCGGCGCCAGCGCACAATGCTCGGATGTAAGAAAACGCTCGCGTACGTGAACATCCGGTCGCGGATGTGTCCAGGATCCCAAGCTTCCCCCGGCGCATTAATGGACATGTACACCAGCAGAGGCGTGCCGATAATGTTGACGCGCGGCACGAAGCCCCAATACCGGCTGTCGTAGGAATCGTCGCGGTTGTCACCCATCATGAAATATTCGCTTGCGGGAACCGTCACCGGACCGTAATTGTCGACCGGGTTGGGCGGCGCTGCGCGATACGGTTCGTCGAGCTTCTTGCCGTTGATGTACACGACGCCTTCCCGAATCTCGATCTGGTCGCCGGGCAACCCTATCAGCCGCTTGATATAATCCGGATTTCCGGGCAACGGCGCGCGGAAGACGACGATCTGCTGGCGATGCGGATCGCGCCAGAGGCGGACGTGAAGCTGCGTCATCGGCACTTCGGCGTCGTAGCCGAAGCGGCTCATCAGCAAATGGTCCCCGACCAGCAGGGTCCTTTCCATCGAGCCGGAGGGAATGACGCGCGCCTGGACGATCGTGCCCGTTATGAGCAGGAACGCGAGGATGACCCAGAGCCAGGACAATGCCTCCCGCAGAATGGCCTTACCGATAGCCGGTTTCGGATCCGCAGTTGCCTGGAGTGTTTCTTCACCGTTCATTTGGCGCCACCTGAATTTCCGTGACCAACGATTCTTCGTGTTCGGCCGCACGGGGATCGAGTTCGGCCTGCGCCCCATCCACGGGGTAAACGCCCGTGTAACACGAAGTGCAGTACGTGCCGCGGGTGTCCTCGACGGCGCGGCGCAAATTTTCGAGTGAAAGGTAGCCCAGCGAATCAGCGCCGAGATATCGCCGGATTTCCTCAACCGTGCGCTGGCGCGGGTCAAGTTTGCCTTCGAACGCTGCCGCTTCCGCCTCGGTGAGCCGCGGGCGTCCCCGGGATTCGTCGGCCGCGATCAGTTCTTCGCGAGTTGGCGTGTCCACGCCGTAATAGCACGGCGAAATTGTCGGCGGGCAACTGATGCGCATGTGGACTTCGGTGGCGCCGGCATCGCGCACCAGGCGCACGATCTTGCGGCTGGTCGTGCCGCGCACGATTGAATCGTCCACCAGCACCACGCGCTTGCCCGCGAGCAATCCGCGCACGGGATTCAGTTTCAGCTTCACGCCGAAGTCGCGGATCGCTTGCTGCGGCTCGATGAACGTGCGCCCGACATAGTGGTTGCGGATCAGACCCATGCGGAATGGCACGCCGGATTCCTGCGCGTAGCCGAGCGCCGCCGGCACGCCGGAATCGGGCACCGGGACGACCACGTCGGCCGGAACCGGATACTCGCGTGCGAGCAGGCGCCCCAGCATCTCGCGGCTTTGTTCCACCACGCGGCCGAAAACGAGACTGTCCGGCCGGGAGAAATAAACGTGCTCGAAAATGCAATGCTGCAGCGGTTTTTCCGCCGTAAAGCGCAACGATTCAATCCCCGCCCGGGTGATCCGAAGCATCTCGCCGGGCTCGACGTCACGCACATAGGTGGCGCCAACCAAATCGAACGCGCATGTTTCCGACGCAATGATCCAGGCGCCGTCGAGCTTACCGAGCGCGAGCGGGCGGAAGCCGCGCGGATCGCGCAGCGCGTACATCTCGTCGCGCGTCATCACGAGCAGCGAATAGGCGCCCTCGACTTGATTCAACGCGTCGGCGAGCGCTCCGGAGAGATTTCGCGCCTGGCTGCGCGCCACCAGGTGCACGATCACTTCGGTGTCGCTGGTCGTCTGAAAAATCGAGCCGCGATGCTCGAGCGTGCGGCGCCATTTCGCCGCGCTCGGTAGGTTGCCGTTGTGTCCGAGAGCGAGCTTGCCTTTGTTGCAGTCGATAACAATGGGCTGCGCGTTCATCAGCGAAGTGTCGCCGGCGGTCGAATATCGCGTGTGGCCGAGCGCTGCGTCGCCGGGAAGCCGCGCGAGCACTTCGGGGTGGAAAATATCCGCCACCAGCCCCATGCCCTTTTCGAGATGCAGTTCCCGCCCGTCGCTCGACACGATGCCGGCCGATTCCTGGCCGCGATGCTGCAGCGCGTAGAGGCCCAGATAGGCCATCTTCGCGGCTTCGGGATGGCCGAAGACTCCACACACGCCGCAATGATCGTGAAAACGGTCGTTTTCGATTTGGATAAGGCTGCTCATTCTGCCCTTCGGAAATCGTTGCCGCGCAGGAGCCGTTCAAGTGCTCCAGCCCAGGCGCCGGTGAGAGAGGGGACATCTGCGCTCACGACTGCCCGGCCATTTAATTCGATGCGGAATTCGCTGCGGACGACGCGACCTACTTCTCGCGCCGCCACCCCATATTGTGCCGCAACTGAGAGCACCCGGGCAAGGTTTGCGGACGTAACCGATACGGCGGCCCGCGCACCGCGCTCGCCAAACAGCGCGGCCTCGTCCGGTTCCCGGCTCGCGAGCGAAACGCGTGCCGAAAGCCCATTGCCTGCAAAGCAGGATTCCGCAAGCGTCACGGCCAGGCCGCCGTCACTCACGTCGTGCGCGGACTGCAGCGCTCCTTCGCCTGCGAGTGCAACCAGCAGCCCAATTAAGCGCTTTTCAGCGGTGAGATCCACCGCGGGCGGCGCGCCGGCTACGACCCCGTGGATTGTTCGCGCGTATTCCGACGAGGAAAATTCGCGCGCGGCATTTTTCAAGATTTTTGCCGCGTCTGTCTGGCCGTCTAGCAGAACAATTACGTCGCCTTCGGCGCAGAACGCCATCCCCAGCGCGCGCGAAGCGTCTTCGATCATTCCGAGCACGCCGAGGACCGGCGTCGGATCGATGGAGCGGCCGAGCGTCTCGTTATAGAAGCTCACGTTGCCGCCGGTGATGGGAATGTCGAGCGCGGTGCATGCCGCGGCAATGCCGTCGATGGCGCGGCTGAATTGCCACATCACTTCCGGTTTTTCCGGATTGCCGAAGTTGAGGCAATTGGTCGCCGCCCAGGGCTTCGCGCCCGAGCAAGCGACGTTGCGCGCGGCCTCGGCGACGGCAAGCTGCGCGCCCACGAACGGATCGAGCCGGCACCAACGCCCGTTGCCGTCGCTCGCGAGCGCCAGCGCGCGCTTCGTGCCCTTGACGCGCACGACCGCCGCGTCGCCCGCTCCCGGCGGCTCGAGTGTGTTTGTGCGCACCATGTAATCGTATTGCTCCCAGATCCAGCGCTTCGAGGCGATCGCGGGAGCGGAAAGCAAACTGCGGAAATTTTCAGTGACATCAGCGCCCGCAGCGCCGAATTCGACCAAGTGCTCGTTCACAACCGGCGCCGGTGCTGCCAGAGACCGCTGGTACACGGGTCCTTCTTCCGCCAGCGCGTGCGCCGGAATTTCCGCAGCAATGTGGCCACGATGCAGCACGCGAACCAAACCATCTTCGGTGACGCGGCCGATTTCGACTGCGTCGAGGCCCCACTTGGCGAACACTGTGAGCACTTCTTGTTCGCGTCCGCGCTCGGCTACCAGGAGCATGCGCTCCTGCGACTCGCTCAGCATCATTTCGTAGGGCGTCATGCTGGGTTCGCGCTGCGGCACGCGCGCCAGCTCAATTTCAATGCCCAGGCCGCCGCGCGACGCCATCTCGCACGAAGAGCTCGTGAGTCCCGCCGCGCCCATGTCCTGAATCGCGACCACCGCGCCGGTCTGCATCGCTTCCAGGCACGCTTCGAGCAGCAATTTTTCCATGAACGGGTCGCCCACCTGCACGTTGGGCCGTTTCTGCTGCGATTCTTCGCTGAATTCAGCGGAAGCCAGCAGCGACGCGCCGTGAATGCCGTCGCGCCCGGTCTTCGCGCCCACGTAAATCACCGGATTGCCCGCGCCGCGCGCTTTTGCAAAAAACAGGTCACTTTTTTTTGCGATGCCGAGCGCCAGCACGTTCACCAGCGGGTTCGCCGAATAGCCCGGCTCGAATTGCACTTCGCCGCCGACCGTCGGCACGCCGAAGCAATTGCCGTAGTGCGCGATACCGCGCACCACGCCGTCGAGGATGCGCCGGTTGCGCGCAATCGTTTCTTCATCGACGGCCGTGTCCAGTGTATTCACTGGAGGGGCGGGCTTTAGCCCGCTCGAAGGAGCATCTCTCTCAGGGGCTTTAGCCCCTGAAGAAATGGGCCCGAACCGCAGCGAATCGAGGACAGCAATCGGCCGCGCACCCATCGTAAAGATGTCGCGCAGAATTCCGCCCACGCCGGTCGCCGCGCCCTGGAACGGTTCGACGTAGCTCGGGTGATTGTGCGATTCCATCTTGAACGCGGCGGCCAGACCGTCGCCAATGTCCACGACGCCCGCGTTTTCGCCCGGTCCCTGCAACACTTGCGGCGCGCGCGTGGGCAGCCTGCGCAGATGCACCTTGCTCGATTTGTAGGAGCAGTGCTCGCTCCACATCACGCTGAAGATGCCGAGCTCAGTGAAATTCGGATCACGCCCGAGAATTTTCTGGATGCGCGCGTACTCTTCAGCCGTGAGGCCGTGCTCGGCTGCGAGTTCCGGTGTGACTCTGATTTCGGTGTCGAGCATCTTGTCGTCTGCCATCGCGGCGACTAAATTATTCACGAACCGCGAACAATTTCTCTGTGTAGGGGCACGGCACTTGTCCTGAGTTCAGCCGAAGGATGCCGTCCCGCTAAAACGACACGTAAACTCACGCGATTCGCGGGAAAAGCAAAATTACGTGCCTATGCCGAAACCGTCGCCTGCTGCGTGAGTGATTGAATCAGCGAGCGGAAAATCACCAGGCCGTCGACCGAGCCGAGCGCCGGTTCGACGGCGCGCTCCGGATGCGGCATCAGGCCCATGACGTTGCGCTCCCGGTTGCAGACGCCGGCGATGTTCGCGAGCGATCCGTTCGGATTCGCCGCCGCTTCTTCGCGCCCTTCAGGCGTCGTGTAGCGGAATACGATCTGGCGGTTGCGCTCGAGTTCGGCGAGGGTCGCTTCATCGCAAAAATAATTTCCTTCGGCGTGCGCGATCGGAATTTTAAGCACCTGGCCGGGTTTTGCCGCGCCAGTGAACGGCGTGTCGTTGGTCTCAACGCGGATGTGTACCTGCCGGCAGATGAAGCGCAGCCCCGCATTGCGCACAAGCACGCCGGGCAGCAGGCCCGCCTCGCAAAGAATCTGGAAGCCGTTGCAGATGCCGAGGACAAGGCCCCCATCGCGAGCGAATTTTTCGACCGAGCGCATCACCGGAGAAAACCGCGCAATCGCACCCGTGCGCAGGTAATCGCCGTAGGCAAATCCGCCGGGTAGTACGATGGCGTCGAAGCCCGCGACCTGTTCTGATTGATGCCAGAGGAATTCGACCGGCTGGTGAAGGACCTGCCCCAGGGCGTAGTAGGCGTCGTGGTCGCAATTCGAGCCTGGAAACACCACTACGCCGAATTTCATTGCGTGAGATCTCCCCTTCAAGCTTGTATTTTAGCACAGTCACGAGGCCGGATTCATTTGCCGGACGAAACATCTTCCGCCGTAGCGCGATACGTCCCGAACTTCTGCGCCACCGGCTTCAGCGTGGGATAAAACTGCATAAACGTGTGTTCCACCGCAGCATGATCATCATGGCACTGCCAGCAGGCCGCCTTCGGATTTGCGGCAGCCGTTTTCGTCTCGGCTCCGAAGTTGAAGTAGGCCCACTTTTCCGGGAAACGGCTTACGTCCTTAACCTCGACGCCCAGGCCCTCAAATCCAGTCTGAAAATGTCCCTTCTTGTTGATCGACCCCTTGCTTTGTGCATCCCGCTCCTCCACGACGAATATGGACTTGTCCGGCCATTTTCCTGTGGCCATGAATTCGCGGTAGCTCCACTGCGGAACGAAAACGTTCGTGAACATTTCTGGGCCACTGGTGTCTGCGTTGTAGTTCATTCCCAAGCCCGAAGATAGAAAAACCCATTCCCGGTAGTTTTCCGGACGGATCAGATTCTGCCCGGCGTATTGCGGCATCGGCAGATTAGAGCTTTGAGGCGTCGCGTGCAGCGCAACGAAACACAGGATAAACGTCAGGCTCGACAGAACAACGTGCTTCATCGTTACCTCCCGTCCCAGCGAGGCGCTGCGTCCAATGCACCATTAGACGTCGGGAAATATATAACGAGAGCAGGTCAGGAAGAAGCTCTCCCAGGTTGGGCAGTTCGCAGACCGCGCGCTAACGGCTTGGTGATGGCCCGGCCTTGGCTGACCCCGCACCGGAGACAACGGGGGACGCGTCAGTGCCAGGGGCCTTCATGATGCTATCGAGACCAAGGACATTCACCAGACCAGAGTTTGACGGCACGATGTACTTTGTGTTCTGAGCGAGCGTGTTGTTAAGCACTTCGAGCCGCCGCATCATCTCGGCGCGCTCTTTGAAAAATGTCTCAGCGGCCGTCGAAACCAACCGTACGGCCTCGGCTTCGGCGTTTGCCCGCGTGATGCGAGCCTGGGCGTCGCCTTCGGCCCTCAGAATCTCCGATTGCTTAACGCCCTCGGCCTGCAGGATCTGGCTTTGCTTGACGCCCTCGGCATCCAGAATGGCGGCCCGCTTGTCGCGTTCGGCCTTCATCTGGCGGGACATTGCTTCGGTAATATCGCGTGGCGGGTCGATCTTTTGCACCTCGACGCGAGTGACCTTGACTCCCCAGCCGTTGGTGGCTTCATCCAGCACTTCCCGCAAATTCGTATTGATCGGCTCTCGCGCAGTCAGTGTTTCGTCCAGCGTCCGGTCACCAATCAGGTTGCGCAAGTTTGTTTGCGCCAGGGTAGTGCATGCGAAGTCGAAGTTCTGAACCTCGAATTGCGATTTCACCGGGTCAACAACCTTGTAGTAAACGACTGCGTCCACTTCGACCGTTACATTATCTTTCGTGATAACCGTCTGCGGCGCCACTTTGATCACCCGCTCGCGCATGTCCACGCGGATCATGTCATCCACGAACGGAATGATGAACGATAGCCCTGAGCCCACCGTCGCATGGAACCTTCCCAGCCGCATTACCAGGCCCTTTTCATATTGTCTGACGATTCGAGCGCCCCTCGCCAGGGCCAGCAGCCCGATCAGCGCGAAGACAGCCAGAAAGATGTACATGAAAGGAAACTCGGTCATGACCGTTCACCTCACTTTGAGAGTCACTCCCTCGATGGCCTCAACCGTTACTGTCTCACCCGGATTTCGCGGTGTATCTGCCGAACCTGCGAGTTCCGCGCGCCAGATTTCGTCGCCCACCTTCACTTGGCCTGGCGCATGGGCGGCAATGCGCCCTGTCACAACTCCGGTGCGCCCGACGACTGCGTCCACGTTGCTCGGCCGGTCCTTCACCGTCAGTCGTCTGCGCAGACGACGGCGGAGGAACGCCAGGTAAATGAACGCCAGAGCGCCAGCCGAAAATAGCCCCACTTTGGTCGAGTCAAAAGCCAGCCCTAACGCGCCTCCGGCAATCATCGAGACACCAAGCAACGCCAAGTCCAATCCGGTCACCGCACCCAGGGCCAGCTCGGCAGCGACGCAGACGCCGCCGCCGATCACGAGAACCCAATTCACCAGGTTTCGCAAACCTCCGTACCTCCCTTATGACGTGGAGCGGAAGATAACACCGGGAAGTCGTATGTACAACTTTTTGAGCATGGAAGGGCTGCCCGCCAAATGGACCTGCAGTAACAAAACCTGTTTGGGAATACGAAACAGGGCCTACCGTTTGCGAGGAGGTTTGCGCGTTCTGCTGCGCCGAGCGGGACGACGAATTGCGCGGCGCTTCGATTTCTTGCGAGGGCGCGATTTTGCGGACTTGGCCGCAGCAGCCATTTCGCGGCGGCGGGCAGAGGCCCAGCCGGGCTTGTTCACCTGGCGTCCGCGGGCGACACCCAACGCATCGGCAGGCACGTTCTCGGTGATGACCGAGCCCGCGCCGATGTACGCGCCGTCGCCTACGCGCACCGGCGCGACCAGCGCCGTATCGCTGCCGATGAAGACGCGCTTGCCGATGGTCGTGAAATTCTTGCGCACGCCGTCGTAGTTGCAAGTGATGGTGCCCGCGCCAATGTTCGTGCCGGCGCCGATGCGCGCGTCGCCGAGGTACGTCAGGTGCATGGATTTGACGCCTTCGCCGAGCACGCTCTTCTTCACTTCCACGAAATTTCCCACGCGAGCATTTTCTTCCAGACGCGCGCCGTCGCGGAGATGCGCGAACGGCCCGACCTGCGCGCCGCTCGAGAGATGGCTTGCGATCACCATCGAGTGCGACTTGACGAGCACGTTGTCTTCGAGCACGGCGTCGGTCAGGACGCTGCCGGTGCGAATCGTGCAGCCCGAGCCGATGCGCGTTTTGCCGAGCAATTGCACGCACGGCTCAATGCGCGTGTCCGAGCCGATAGTGACTTCGGGATCGATCAACACGGTTTCCGGCATCTCGATCGTTACGCCCGCGTCCATTACGGCGGCGCGCTTGCGCCGTCTGAATACGCCATCCACCGTGGCCAGATCGGCTCGCGTGTTGCATCCCAGCACCTCGTCGGGATCGGCAGCGAGAACGGCCTGCACGTTTTCGTCTTTCTGGCGCAACACAGCGATCGCGTCGGTCAGGTAAAGCTCTTTGTGCACGTTCTGCCGTTTCAGCCCCCCCAGGCAGGGCCACAATTTTTCGAGAGAAAAACAATAGATGCTGGAGTTGATTTCACGGATTGCGCGCTGATCGTCGGTGAGCGCCGAATCCTCGACAATGGCGGCCACCGAGCCATCGTCGCGACGCACGATGCGTCCGTAGCCCGCGGGATTCTCGATTTCAGCGGAAAGAATCGTAGCGGCGGCGCCGGTTTCCCGGTGCGCGCGCGCGAGCGCTGCCAGCGTCTCCGTGCGGATCAATGGCGCATCGCCCGGCAGCAGGATGGCGAACTTCGCGCGCGACGGGATCGCTCGACGCGCCACGAGTACGGCATGGCCCGTGCCGCGCTGCGGTAGCTGCAATGCTGTCTTCACGCCAAGTGGTGCGACCGCGGCGGTCACGTCCTCGGCCTGATGGCCCACGACCGCGATAATCTCTCGGGCTTTGAGCGGCCGGCACGCGCGCACGACGTGCTCAACGAGCGAACGCCCCCCCGCGCGGTGCAGCACCTTCGCCAGCGCGGATTTCAACCGCGTGCCCTTGCCAGCGGCCAGGATCACGACCACGAAGTCAGGAATTGCCATAGGTACATTGTCAGCCGTTCACGTCCGTTTGACAACGAACGGCGAGGTTCGACGGTGCGAATGGAACACCTCTGTGGTGCTTCGAATGATGACGCCGAGATTGACTTATTGGATAACCG
The DNA here is from genome assembly GCA_041492805.1 of Terriglobia bacterium. GTDB lineage: Bacteria > Acidobacteriota > Terriglobia > Acidiferrales > UBA7541 > Palsa-360. Next base: position 10,674 of record JBGPXQ010000027.1, read on the forward strand.
GAGTAATGTGCAGGGGGAATGGCATTCGTCAGCGAGGCAAAGCCATGAATTACTGCGGCTCTTGCGGCCACCAAATTCAGCAAAACAACGCTAAGTTCTGTCCCCAGTGCGGGATACAACTGCCTCAAGCCGATGCACCAGGGCCTCCTGTGGTTCCTCCTCCTCAGGCACCCGTCACGCCAGAAACCAGTGGGCTGGCGATTGGCAGCCTGATCTGCGGAATCTTGTTCTTCATCTTCCCTTCCGCCATCGCTGCGATCGTCATGGGGCACATCTCCCGCGCCGAGATTCGTCGTAGCGGAGGGCGAAAGACCGGTGCAGGCATGGCCATGGCCGGCCTCGTTCTTGGCTATATCGGAGTCTCGTTCATTCCTATTTTGATCATAGCCGCAATTGCCATCCCCAATTTGTTGCGCTCGAAAATGGCGGAGAATGAGGCGTTCGCTGTCGGCTCGCTGCGTGCGTTAAACACGTCTGCGGTAGATTACTCGACCGCATACGGCATCTACCCACCATCTCTTGCACCTCTCGGCCCGTCGTCCTCGCCCTCCCCGATGTCTGCGGACCTGATTGATTCAGTGCTCGCCGCCGGCACAAAGTCCGGCTATGTGTTCGACTACGAGCCGTTCAATGCGGAGTGGGGCGGAGTAAAGACCTTCGGGTACAGCATCACCGCGAGCCCGAATACTCCCGGCACGACAGGCCAGCGATATTTCTTTACGGACCAGACGGGCGTGATCCGCGTGGAGGCGGATCGCGTCGCCACGGCCAATAGCCCGCCGGTCAATTGATATCGAGTGGTATCCGAGCTTGTTTCGGACGAGGAATCTCGCGCGACGTGAAGGGGGAAGCCTAATTTCCGGCGGGAACCGTGGCTGCAGCGCGGAGTTGGCGACGCTCGGCGGGGGCTTCGTTGAATGTCTCGGTCCAAAGCGAGGAATCGGCCAGCAGCCGCGTGACCAGTTGCGTGTGTAGCGCATGGCCCGCCTTGTAAGCTTCGACGCGCGCCAGCAGTGGGTGCCCCACCAGTGCCAGATCCCCGATGAGATCGAGCGCCTTGTGCCGCCCGAATTCGTCCGGGAAGCGCAGCGGGCCGTTCATGACACCGCTCTCATTGAGCACGATGGCGTTGTCGAGCGAGCCGCCGCGGATCAGACCCATTCGGCGCAGCCCTTCGAAATCCTGTACGAAGCCGAACGTTCGCGCGGGCGCCAGCATCCGGCTGAAGGATTCCCGCCCCACGCGCATTTCGACTTCCTGCGCACCCACGGCCGGGTGCGCGTATTCCACAAAACAGCGAACCTGAAAATCATCGGCTGGATAAATCCCGATGCGCCGGCCGCCATCCGAAACTTCGAGAGGTTTCACTACTCTCAGATAACGCCGCCGCTTTCTCAATCGGCGGATCCCGGCCTGCTCGAGCATCTCGATGAACGGCTGCGCGGAGCCGTCCAGGATCGGCAATTCGAGCGCGTCCAGCTCGATGTACACATTGTCCACGCCGCAGGAATAAAGAGCCGCAAGCACATGCTCGGTGGTCGAGAGCAGCACTCCCTTTTTCATCAGGCTGGTCGCGTAACTCACTCGGGCGACGTTGCGTACATGTGCTTCGATCTCAAAGTTGTCCAGGTCCACGCGCCGGAAGACGATCCCTGTGTTGGCTGGCGCGGGGACGAGTCGCAGGTGGGATTTCACCGCTGTGTGCAGCCCTACGCCCTTGGTGGCAACCGGCCTCTCGATGGTGGTCTGATACGTCATTGGGGAGCCGTTATTCTAGCATCTGATGGGCCTTGGTGCCATTTGGTTACCTCAATAAAATCAGTAAGTTGCGACCAAAAGATAAACCTTGTGTGGTAAATAGGCCACAAAACACATTATTTGGTGTGTCGATTTGTCCCGATTTTCCGTCCTAATCTTCCAAGCCTGGAAAAAACCTTCGCCAAACGACATCCACCCGTACGCAGCGCTTGTGTCCCTTTGGCCCCGCGCTTAGAATGGCTGATCGAGACTGCTCGGGTGCGGGCTCTACGCGCCGTCGCCATAGCGCTGGCTTTGGCGCGTCGGCGACTTGAAGCCCGCCAGAAAATTAATGGCCACTCCATTCCGCATAATTTCGAATACCGCTCCGATCCCGGTTCCCGAGATTTCGCTCGATCCGCCTGGGCATCCTCGACCGGAATGGTTGCGCGTCAAATTTTTCAACGGACCGAACTACCAGGATCTAAAACGCATCATGCGCACACTGGGCCTCAACACCGTGTGCGAAAGCGCGCGCTGCCCCAACATGGGCGAATGCTGGGAGCACCGCACGGCAACCTTCATGATTTTGGGTAATATCTGTACGCGCGCCTGCGGATTTTGCGCTGTGCCTTCGGGCAAGCCTGCTGCGCCGCCGGACGAGCACGAGCCGGAGCGCGTCGCCGAAGCTGTCGAACGCATGGGCTTGCGCTATGCGGTGGTGACCTCGGTCAACCGTGACGATCAGACCGATGGCGGCGCGGCTATTTTTGCCCGCACGATCGCCGAAATTCGCGGCCGCGTCCCGGACTGCAAAGTCGAAGTG
>JBGPXQ010000160.1:0-6208 GCA_041492805.1 Terriglobia bacterium
ATCGGGGAAATCGGAGAGGATGATCGTGTACCCGCCCCGGATGCCGTTCGCGAACCCGATGGAAGCCTGGTCCTTCGTGGAAGTGTATCGATCGAAAAGGTGCAGGAGTTGTTTGGCGTGGAATGGAAAGTTACCGGAGAGGAATCCGCCACGACCATCGCCGGCCTGCTCAATCATATCGCCGGGCATGTTCCTTCGCCGGGGGAGCGTTTGGACTACGGCGGACTGCGATTCGAAATCCTGGAAGCCAACCAGAGAAAAGTGCTGCGTCTCCGCGCCCGCCGCCTTCCTGCCGCCGTTTCGGCGGACTGATGTAGCAAGCAGCCAAAAAAGCTCTGCATCCATCACCCTGCTGGGGTCGAGCGTGAATTCAGGCAATCAGCTAATCAGCTTGGCAATCAAGAAAGCTGCACCGGCAGCGAGGCCCCCGGTGACTACGGTTTGCACACCGCCCTTGAACGGGTTGATTCCAGTGAAGTGTCCTTTCACCCATCCGAAGACGGCGAGCGCAAACAGCGTCACGCCGACCGACCACCAAAGACCCGTTTGCACGTTGGATAGCAGGATATAGGGAGTGAGTGGGATCAACCCGCCGACGACATACGACATGGCGATGGTCAGAGCACTGATCCGCGCCCTTTTCTGTTGGGGTTCCTCGAGTCCCAGCTCGAACCGCATCATGAAATCGACCCAGTGTTTTTGATCGCCGGTAATCGCCTTTACGACGGGAGCCATTTCGGTTTCGGTCATCCCATAGTCGCGAAACACTTTGGCAACTTCCTCGATTTCCACGTCGGGCAGTTCGACGGTTTCGCGAATCTCGCGTTCCCGCTCCGATGCGTAATGCTCGACATCCGTCCTGGCAGCGAGATAGCCTCCGAGGCCCATGGCGATCGAGCCTGCGGCAATTTCCGCAAAACCTGCCGTAACGACCAGCGCGGATGCATGAGGATTCGTGGCCACGGCACCCGATATGCCGGCTGCGAGAGCGAACGGGACCGTCAATCCGTCCGCCATTCCAATGACGACGTCGCGGACCGATTCACTTGCGGTAAAGTGTTTCTCGATATGGGGGGTTGCGGGCATCAGTGCATCTCCGAAGGCGAAAGTTTTAGCCGGACAGCGATGTTCCGTGGTGTCTGTCCGGAGTTTCGGAAGTGTAGCACGTCCGGCGACGGCCTCAGAGGCGACACGGGAATTCAGGCGGTGCGGTTCATGGAACCGCGGGTTATGATGACGGGTGCGGGCTCTACGCGCCGTCGCCATAGCGCTGGCTTTGGCGCGTCGGCGACTTGGAGCCCGCCGGAATATTGGTTAGGTCTCGCGATAGGCGGCTACTCCCGCCATCATCGTATTGGAGTTCCAGAAAGCAAGTCTAATGGCGCAAGAATTTAAATCTGGATTTGTTGCGGTGGTGGGGCGGCCGAATGCGGGGAAATCCACGCTTGTGAACAGGCTCGTAGGCCAAAAAGTCGCCATCGTGACGTCGCGGCCCCAGACCACACGCAACCGGATTCAGGGGATTGTGAATCGTCCGATCGCGCAAGTCGTTTTGATCGATACGCCCGGCCTGCACCGGCCCGACTCCGCTCTCGGCCGTCAAATGATGGGAGAGGTCAACGCCGCACTGGATGCCGTCGATGTTCTCGCCCTGATTCTTGACGTGAGTGAACACGTGGGCAAGGGAGATCGAAAAGCAATCGAGCGCGCGGCCCAGTTCGAAGGAACTCGCATCCTGCTGCTGAACAAGGTGGACCGTATCCTGAAGGAGAGCTTGCTTCCCATCATCGAAAGCATTGGGAAAATGGCCGACTTTGCTGAAATCATTCCCATCTCTGCGCTGACGGGAGATGGCACCGATCGTGTTTTGGAAAAATTCATCGAATACCTTCCCTACGGTGAGCCGCACTTTCCCCTGGACCAATATACCGACCAGCCCGAACGGTTTCTGGCGGCTGAATTGATCCGGGAGAAGGCCATGGCGGGGACGTTCCACGAAGTCCCGCATGCGGTCGCAGTCCTTGTGGATTCGTTCGAGGAAACGGACCGGCTGATCCGCATCCGCGCGACGATCTACGTCGAGCGGGAAGGGCAGAAGGGAATCCTGATTGGCCGCTCCGGAGCTTCGCTGAAAAAGATCGGCACGGCGGCGCGCAAGGAGCTCGAGGAGATTCTCGGCACGAAGATTTTTCTGGAGTTGTTCGTGAAAGTCCAGCGAGACTGGCGCGACAATCCGCAACTGGTGCGCCAGCTCGACTGGCGCCTGCAGCTCGAACGGCTGGTCGGGGAGTAGTTCCCCGATTATTCCTCAGTTTTAATCCCCAGGGTGCGCATCCGGCGGTACAAGTGGCTGCGGTCGAGCCCCAGCGCCTCTGCCGTGCGCGTCATGTGCCACTGATTTTCTTCCAGCTTGCGCAGAATAAACTCCCTCTCGTATGCGTCGCGAGCCTCGTGAAGCGTTGCGTTTGGCTGCTGCGGCATGCGTGAGCTGCCACGGAATAGTTCCGCAGGCAGGTGCAACGGCTCGATCTTATCCTGCGGCACCACGATCATCAGCCGTTCGATCAGGTTGCGCAACTCCCGGACGTTACCCGGCCATTGATACCGCAGCATTACACCGAGTGCGGATTCACTCAATTCCTTAGGCTTGCGGCCGTACGCAGCAGAAAACTCCGCCAGAAAATGGCGTGCCAGGGTGGGAATATCCTCGGTGCGCTCGCGAAGCGGCGGAACGTTGAACGGGATCACATTGACGCGATAGAAGAGATCTTCGCGAAACCTTCCACCTGCAATCTCGTCTTCGAGTTTTTTGTTCGTGGCAGCGATGACGCGCACGTCGACGTTGACGGTCTGGTTCGAGCCGACTGGCTCGAGTCGTTGTTCCTCCAGAACGCGCAGCACCTTGGACTGTGTGCGCAGGCTCATGTCGCCGATTTCGTCGAGGAAGAGGGTGCCCCCGTCCGCCTTCTCGAATTTCCCGACTTTATTCTCGCTTGCGCCGGTGAAGCTGCCCTTGGTGTGGCCGAACAGCTCGGACTCGATCAGCTCCTCAGGGATGGCGGCGCAATTCACTTCGACAAACGCACGGTCGCTGCGCAAGCTCGCGGCGTGGAGAGCGCGGGCCACGAGCTCCTTTCCCGTTCCGCTTTCCCCGTAGATCAGGACGCGCCCGTTGGTGGGAGCGGTGAGCGCGATCTGCTGGCGCAGAGCCCGGATCGGCACGCTGTCTCCGAGCACCTGGGTGCGCCCGCCGAGCTCTTCCCGAAGGCGGCGGTTCTCCTGTTCGAGCCGGTGTACTTCGAGGGCATTCTTGATGACGAGAATGACTTTCTCGAGGGAGAATGGCTTCTCGATAAAATCAAATGCGCCGAGTTTCGTAGCCCGCACCGCCGTTTCGATGCTCGCGTGCCCGGAAATCATCACGACCATCGGTGCTATGCCGTTCTGGTGCATGCGCTCGAGTGTCTCGAGGCCATCGATTCCCTCGAGCCACACGTCGAGAAGCACAAGGTCCGGGGACCGTTGATCGAGCAGTGCGAGACACTCTTCCCCGGAGGCCACGGACGCAGTTTCATACCCTTCGTCGGAAAGGATTGAGGAAAGCGCCTCGCGGATGCCTTGTTCGTCGTCCACGATGAGAATGGAATGAGGCATGGATTTTCGTTTCAGGCAGTCTGGGGCGAGACCGGTGCCGGCGCGACCTCCGTCATGGGAAGCTGCAGAATGAATCTGGCGCCGATGGGAGAATTGTCCTCGACTCGAATGGAACCATGGTGCTCGGCCATGATCCGGCTTGCAATGGCAAGGCCGAGCCCTGTCCCGCGGTCCTTGGTGGAGAAGTGGGGAAGGAAAAGCCTGTCCTTGTCCTCCGGGGAAATTCCATGACCGCTGTCAGCGACGATGATTTCTACCGTCTCCCGGTCGGCGTTGAAACGCGTGCACAGGTGCAATTCCTTCACCGACGAGCCCTCCATCGCCTCGGCTGCATTGTCAATGAGGTTAACGACCACGCGCCGGAGAAGCTCTCCATCCGCGCGGATCGCGGGCAAATCGGGTGCCAGATCCTTTTGAACGCGGATCCCTTCCAGGCGGCCTCCGAAAACTGCAAGGGCCTCCGCGACGATCGCATTCGGGTATGCAGGAGAGAGTCTCGCCGTGGGAAATCTGGCGAACTGCGAGAATTCACCGACCAGGGATTCGAGAGCGGTGACTTCGCGTTCGATGAGGCCAGAGCACTCGCCAACAAGACGCACCAACTCCGGCGGGTCTGGTGCGGCAGACCTCGCAGGATTAGATCGGTTGCGCTCCAGATAACGCGACAAGCGTTGCGCGGAGAGCTGTATCGGCGTCAGGGGATTCTTGATCTCGTGGGCGATGCGTTGCGCGACTTCTTGCCAGGCGGCAGCCTTCTGGGCACGTAACAGGTCGGTTAAATCGTCTACGACCACGACATAACCGCGGTTCGATCGGCGCGGCCCAAGTGAGCTGACAGTCACGGCTGCGTGGAGGAGTCGTCCGGCGACAGTGAATTCAAGCTCTTGAGAGGCGGCGCCCAGCCGCAGCGAACGGCGCATCAGCACATGGACGGAACGTGCCGCTTGCTCGCCCAAGATTTGCGCGAAGTTTGTGGCCTGTTTCGCGCTCTCTCCAAACATTCTCACGCCGGCGGGATTGACTCGCCTGATCGATTCGTTCTCGTCCACGGAGAAGACGCCGGTGGGAATGTTCTCCAGGATCGTTTCCATCAGTGTGCGCCGCCGTTCCAGCTCCTGCACAGCCTGCTGCAGGTTGTGGGTAAAGACGTCAATTTGTCGGCGGCTGTCGCTGAGCTGCTCGGTCATCTTGTTGAAGGAGCGAACAAGTGTCTCCAGTTCGTCCTGTGCTTGAACGTTGACGCGCGTCTCAAAGTTTCCCGCGATGATTTCCTGCGTCGCTTCGGCCAGCGCCTGAATGGGAACCGTGACCTGCTTTGAAAGGAACAGGGCGAACCACGTCGCTGCAAACACCAGAAGAATCGTGAATAACAGCAACGTGAGCAGCATTTGCGATTTGTAAGTGCGCAGCTGCTGGCGTTGCAGCCCGTAAGTAAGTGTTTGCATTTCAATTTCTTTAATTCGGTCCGGGAAATCATCCGGAACGTTGCGGCCCGCCAGAAAATAAATGTTTCCGGATTTTGCCCGGCCCGCTAGAAAATATTTGCCGCGGTATTCCCACAGTTCTGCACCGCTCGGCATCGAGCGGATATATATGGGTAGTTCGACGGCTGAAAGGGGAGCCGCGGCAGCTGGGCTGGCATTGAATCTGAAATTTGAATTAACGCCTACGGCAACGGGTTGGCCCTGCTCCGTCGTTTCCCACGCGATGTCCGCGCCACGCGCAAATGACAAATCGAATGTGTGGATCGTATCTCGAGCTGTCTCTCGAACGGCTGCGCCCGCAACATCCCGGGCGATTTGCGCCATGCGATCGCGATCAGAGCGGCCGATTTCATTGAGAAGGTCCCGGCTGGCTTGCGTCGCCAGTTCGAGAGGGCGAGGGAACCACAGCACCAGCGTGCGGTTCAACAAGGCGTAGCTGACGAAGAACAAGAATACGACCGGCAGGAAGGAAACCGCAATCGCCCCCAGGACCATTTTCGTTTTGAACCGCGAACCGGGCTGGTGCGCGCGCCGCTCTGCCCAGAGCCGCAACAGGCTGCGCGTCAGGATGAGACCAAAAACAAGAAGTGCTGCCACGATGAATGTGGAGAGCGCGTACAGAACCAGGACTTGGTCCCACTGGCGAGGTTCGAAGGGAAGCGTGAGGGAGCCAAGCGTAAATACTGCCGCGAGCATCAGAACGATCGCCAGACCGCCGAAGCCGAGCAGTAGCTGCGACTTGCGCCCGGTGCTCATGCCGGCACCATTCTGTGAGAACCGGCGCCCCGTGACACGCCGAGGCTTTGATAAAGGGGTGAGGTTGCCGGCAGCAGGGAGCCAAGCGGACATTCGGCGCAGCGGGGCTCGCTCTTGCGGCACCAGTTCTTCCCGGTATTCACAACCAGCGCGTGAAATTCATTCAAAAGTTGCGGGTCGCGAGGAAGCGCAGCTTCGAACAGCGTGCGGACACTCTCATAATGTGGTTCACCGTCGGTGATTCCATGCCTGCCGAAAATCCTATGTGTGTATGCATCGACGACAAATACGGGGTGGTTTCCGGCATACAGGAG
>JBGPXQ010000223.1:0-4476 GCA_041492805.1 Terriglobia bacterium
CACCGGCGCCGCAGGGACGAAGTTTTACCTCGTCAACGCGACCGCGGAACCCGCGCTGGCCACGCTGCGTTTCCGGTTGAATGACGTGAAGATGTTCGCCGCGGAAGAAGCGTTCGAAGCCGACGGCACGAAGTTCAACACCGGCTCGTTCGTGATTCCCACCGACGGCAATCCCTCCGACGTGCGCGCGCGCCTCGAAACAGTGGCGAAGGACCTCGGCCTGCGCCTTGTCGCTACGGATTCCGACGTGAAAGTCGCGCGCCATGCGCTGGCCCTGCCGCGCATCGCGGTGATGCACTCCTGGGTGAACACGCAGAACGATGGGTGGTTCCGCCTCGGCCTCGACGAAATGGAAGTGCCGTACAGCTACATTTCCGACCTGGTCGTGCGTGACACGCCGAACCTGAAATCGAAGTTCGACGTGATCATCTATCCGCCGCTCACCGCCAGCGTGCCCGCGCTGATCAACGGCGTGCCCAAGCGCATGCTCGACGACGGCTCCGATTTCGGCGGGCCGATTCCGTGGAAGAAGAGCGACATCACGCCCAACCTCGACGGTTCGCCCGACCAGACCGACGACATTCGCGGCGGCCTGGGCTTTGCAGGCCTCGCCAACCTCAACAAGTTCATCGAGGACGGCGGCGTGTTCATCCCCATCAGCGTGAATGCGAATCTGCCGGTGGCGCTGGGCATGACGCAGGGCGTCACGATTGCCACGACCACCCAGCTCCGCGCGCGTGGCTCCGTGCTTCGCGCCAACGTGGATGACAAAGCCAGCCCCATCGCCTACGGCTATGACGACACGCTCGCGATCTATTTCAATCAAGCGCCGGTCTTTCGCGTGGCCGCGCCCGGCGCTGGCGGACCGGGCGGAGAAGGCGGCGGTGGACGTTCGAGCGGCCGCGGCTCGCTGACCGATCCGGATATTCCGCAAGGGCGGCCGTTCGTTGAGCCGCCGCGCGGCGCGCCGCCGGAGGACCCGCCGCAAGGCCCGCAATTCCCAACGAGGATGCAGCCGCGCGTGGTGCTGCGGTTTTCGCCGGAGCGCGATCTCTGGATCAGCGGCATGCTCGCCGGCGGAAGCGAACTCGCGGGTTCACCTGCAGTGGTGGATGTGCCCTTCGGCCGCGGCCACATCGTTCTCTTCGCCAACAATCCGATGTGGCGCCAGGAAACACACGGCAGCTTCATGCTGATCATGAACACCGCGCTCAACTTCGATCATCTGCAGGTGGGGCGGAAAGAACCGCCTGCTCGCGGTACGAGCGCCGCCGGCGATGACGACGCGGACAACGACTGGATGAATTTCTAGAAGCTCGCAGTTAGTGGTTGGAAGTTCGACAGAAAATCCGGAAAGGAAAAAACCTAAGGGCAGGGATGAGAGTCCCTGCCCTTTGTCTTTTTGTGCGCGAGAGGGATCCCTCGCTCGCTGTGCTCACTCGGAATGACGACCCTGATCGCGAGTAGAAGCGGCTTCCGGAATCCTCGAACGTGTCCGCAGAAAAATGTGGCGGGCCCAGAGGGCTTATCGGAGATCAGCCCTTGGGCGTACCCTCCCGGCAAACGCGTTGGAACTCTGGGTCGTCGCGCATGGAAATCAAATCTGGATCACGTCGAGCCCATTCCAGGTTGGCCCAGCCCGCTTCTTTTGCAGCCTTCAGCATCTCAATCGCTTCGCCGGGCTGCTGAAGCAAGGCGTAACTGCAGGCTGCATTATAAAGAACATTAGAGTCACGCGGCTTCAGGGCCACCGCGGTTTGCAACTGCCGTACTGCGTCTTCCCTCCTGCCGACGGCCGCATAGTAACTGGCGAGGACCATCCGGGCGCGGACGTCTTCAGGAACCGCATCGAGCTGCTTCTCGAGCACAAGAATTCCCCGCTCCCGCAGCATCCTTGCAAGCTCCTTTTGGCCCAGTGATTCGAGAGAATTCGTGATCGGGATGTAAATGTTGTAGTCGTCTCCGCTGGCTTGGAGGGCGCGGTCGGCCAAGGCAGCAACCTCCTGGAACCGGCCGGAGGAAAAATAGGTTCGAGCCAGGACCGTGTAGGCGCCCTCGCAGTCCGACTTGCACTCAATGGCTCGCTGGGCGAATTGGATGGCCTCGTCGTACTTTTTCTGGCCGGACAGAATCCAGGCGCGGGCGGCCAGCACTTCGGCAAGACCGGGTTCGAGCGCGAGTGCGCGCTCGCAGGCAGCCAGCCCCTTTTCGATCCAGCGTGGATCTTGTTCGCGAAACTGATAGATCATCCCGCAAGCAGTGGCCAATCCTGCATGAGCCAGCGCGAAATTCGGGTCCAACTTGATCGCATGTTCGAACATTTGCAATGTAAAATCCAAGTCCAGTCGCCTCGCATAACTGCGGCCGCGCAGATAATAATCATAGGCCTGTAGGTTTTCCGTGGGCTTGCGAGCGATTATTCTCTCTTCCTGGGGTGAAAGCGTGAGGCGGAGGGCTTGGGCAATGCTCCGCGCGATTTCGTCCTGAATCACGAAAACATCCTGGAGTTCACGATCGTACCGCTCGGCCCAAATCGAGTGCCGGGTGCGAATTTCCACGAGTTGCGCCGTAATTCGTAGGCGATTGCCAGCTCGGCGAATGCTGCCTTCGAGCACGTAGGCGGCGTTCAATTGTTGGCCGACTTGCGGAGCGGTCACGGGCTTGTCGCGATAGGCGAGCACTTCCGACCGCGGGAAGACCTGAAGTTGCGAGATCTTGGAAAGTTCAGTGATGATGTCTTCAGTCATGCCGTCGCGGAAATACTCATCCTCTTTCGCCCCACTCAAATTCTCGAAATAGAGCACCGCAACGGACTTTTCCGGCTTTGCATTCGGCATTGCAGCATTCGGCATTGCGTCAAGCACTTGCTGCATCGACTGGAATCGCTTCTCTGAAGATTTCTCAAGACACCGCCCGACCAGTCGCTCCCATTCGGGCGAGACGTCTGGAATCACATCGCGGAGAGACGGCGCGGGCTGGTGGAGAATCGCGTGCAAAATGTCGATCGAGTTCGACCCTCGGAAAGGCAGACGGCCAGTGAAGCACTCATAGAGCAGAACGCCGAAAGAAAAGATGTCGGCGCGCTGATCTGTGGGCTCGCCCAGCAGTTGCTCGGGGGACATATAGGGAACCGTGCCGCCGGTGCTCCACTGGGTCGCCGTGCGGGTGATGAACGTTTCCGCGGCTTCTCCCGGGGCGCGTTCCTTTTCCGCAAGCCTGGCCAAGCCGAAGTCCAAAATCTTCGCCCTCCCTTTGGCATCGAGCATGATGTTTCCCGGTTTTATGTCTCGGTGGAGGACACCCGCTTGATGTGCTTCGGCCAGCCCTTCTGCAATCTGTCGCGCCGCGTCATGCCACTGCGCCAGTGTCAGGGCACCGCGCTGCAAGATCTGTTTCAGGCTCTCGCCCTGTACGAACTCCATAGCGATAAATGGGGTCCCATTGGCCTCTCCGACCTCGTACACGGTGGCAATATTGGGATGGTTCAAGCGCGATGCAGCGCGGGCTTCTTTCAGCAACCTCTGCTGTGCGAACGGATCGGAGGCCAATTCGGCAGGAAGAAACTTCAAGGCTACTTCCCGGTGCAGGGTCAGATCCAGAGCGCGGTAAACGGCTCCCATCCCGCCTTCACCGATCTTGTCGAGGACGCGGTAGTGTTCGAACGTCTGACCTACAGGAGAGGAAGGAGTAGCCACGGGCGTGCATCTTATGCTCCGGGGAAATTCAAGTCAACGCAGGGCGAACGGCAAAGCACTTATTCGGGCTACTGTGGTCAAATCATGCCGAAAGGCTTTCCTTCTGGCGCAAAGACAGTTTAAGAGTCTAACGGCTTTGCGCTCTCTGAGTCAGGACTGCCGAAACCCCATGCAACGGGAATTCGAGCAGGCGAACAGAGATACTAGGGTTGAATTGGATAGCCGAACTGTGGAATACCCGACATAATTGGGCCCATCGCGAGGGTTCTAAACTCGTCCCCTAGGGCGCGCCATCTAACGTCTGGAACCTTCAATCCGGGAAACGTGATTCAAACCTCCATCCAAGGTTGTTCGTTCCGGAACCGCCGAACGAAGCGCTGAGCCAGAGGTCCTGCGGATTTGCACAGGGGAGTGGGAAAAACGGCCAAGGCATGGATGAGCTTGGTTGCGGATCGGCGACCGCCGAATTGGAGTTAGTTCCCGCGCTCCCGGACGAATGAAGTCAGATTGCGGAAGGTTTTTCCGATGGCCTGGGGCTGAAGCGCCTCCGGTTTCACGGCGACCGTAAGGCCGTAGCTGCGTGTGGACCCATCGCTGAAGGGAAGAATGGTGAAGGCAGAAACGTCACGCGTTGCCGAGCTGTGATGCCGATACACATAGCCGCCGATCAAGTATCCAGAAACGCTGCCCACAACAACGTCTGACGGGAAATGTTTGCGCCCCGTGATGCGCGTCGCCGTCACGCCCGTTGCCAATCCATATACCAGAATCCTCACCCAGG
>JBGPXQ010000095.1:0-8699 GCA_041492805.1 Terriglobia bacterium
AGCTGCATGCACATTCTTGGTATGGGCCGTGAGCGTGCGCGCCAACTTCAATTGTGGGGTTTGTCCGAACAACCCGCTGCACGCTATGGCAACAACAGCCAATGACCAAACACACGTGCTGATGGACCTATAACGAATCGTCACAGTAGTCTCCGTTCATTCCCGGCAGTAACGTTATCGGAAGCCGATAATATGGAAGGTTTCAATAAAGGTCAATACCCTGGATATATCCAATTTTGGATCGTTCTCATTCAAGCGTTAGAGATCCCAAAACGTGGTTCTCGGAAAATGGCCCGCTACCATCGTTGCAGAACTGCCGGGGAGTGAAACAGAGCCAGTGCGTCGCGGCGCCCGTCGATCTTGTAAGGAAACCGAGCGAATCAAAGGCACACGTCGCCGCCGCCGTTTCGAGCGGCATCATGGGCGGCGTCACGAGTCACAGGAGGGTTGTGATTGACAACCATGCAATCCTGTGTCAAACGAAACGCGGCATCGGCAAACTTGCGTCGTGTTGTGGGTGCCGGCAGTCTAATATGATTTCGAAATTGTGACGTGGCGACGAAACAGGAGAACAATGATGAAAAAGTTGGAACTTTGCTCCCGAGCATCCACGATCGACCGGCGAGATTTTCTCAAGATTGGGGCTGGTGGTGGCGCATTGGCGATGACAGCGCTCGGCGCCCCTGCGGCCTTTGCGCAGGCCGGTACGAGTCGATCTGGTTCCATCGACATCCACTCGCACTGGGTGCCGGAATCCTATGCCAAAGCTGTGGCACAACTTAGGCCGAGCACACCTGCAAGCACTAATCCGTTAGAACACGATTTGGAAAAACGACGCCAATGGATGGACCAGCATGGCGTCCAGATGGTCGTCTTGACTCTAAGTGGTGGCATGCCCTGGCAATGGGCGTCTTCGGCTGATGGTGCACACCTCGCGCAAGTCATCAACGACGCCGGCATGGAAGCCCACGCGAAATTCCCCGACAGGTTCATGGCAGGCATCGAGATACCCGTCCGCGATCCCCAGCTCTGTTTGAAGGAACTGAACCGCGTAGCGGGAAAGCCCGGAATGCGAGCGGTTCACCTCCCCAACTCGTTTGAGGGACGCGATTACTTGTTCGAACCGGCCTATGAGCCGGTCCTGGCGCGATGCGAGGAACTGGGATATCCGCTGCTGTTTCACCCTCTCGATGGCGACGATAACATCTACGCGGGAAAGGAGCGCCTGGGTAACGCGCTCGCGCAATCGGCCAACATCCACAACACACTCGGATTCACGTTTGAAAGCGCCACGACGGCGGCAAAATTTATTATTACCGGAACACTGGACAAGTTTCCGAACCTTGAAATTGTGCTGCCGCACTCCGGCGGCTGCTTTCCCTATATCGCCGGGCGTGTCGAGCGCGGCCTCGTCGCCAGGAAGTTCAAGCTGCAGCGTCCATTCAGGGAGTACATCCGGCGGTTCCACTACGACTCTCTCACATTCTATCCGGAGACCATGCGCTTCCTCATTAACCTCGTCGGGGCCGACCGCGTTGTGATCGGCACAGATAACTACGCGGCGATGGACGTCGGCGAACCAAACGCGCTGGTCGAGCAATTGAACCTGCCGGCAGAGGACCGCGACCGTATCTTCAGGGGAAACGCGGCAAGACTCTTCCATCTTTAGACGGCGCCTTCGCCGGGACCGTTGTCGGAACACATCCGCATGTATCCAGAAGCCGGGAGAGCTCCATATATGCTCTTCCCAGCCGCGCAAGCGCGGAAAATACCAAGAACCAAAGCGCTGAGCTCGCCCTTGAAACAACGAAGGACAGAGCACCTGAAGTCCACCCTCGCAGGGAAAGTGCGCCACACGCCGAGAGCGCGATACTGCTGCCATAGTTCACGGTGAAGTACCATGTCGGGGTATCGCGCCTTGAGGCTTTTTCAGAGACAAGGATTTCGGTCTGGGTTTCTATGACCAATACCGCGTCGGGATGATAAAATCCACGCCTATGGGTACTGCCACAATGCGGCCACAATTGCAGATTCGTCCAGCGCGCGAGGAGGATGCTGCGCCGCTTTGCGAGATTTTCAATGAAGCCGTGCACGACCGCCTGGATACGTTTGATTCCGATCCGCGCGCGGTGGACGATCAGCGTCTGCTGGTCGCCGCCGCGGAACAGGATCCGAAGCACCCAATTCTGGTCGCCGAAGTCCGCAACTGGATCGCGGGATGGGCCGCGCTCGCGCCCTACGACACGCGGATCGCGCTGGACGATATTGGCGAGGTGTTCGTCTACGTACGGCGCTCGTTCCGCAGCTACGGCGTGGGCCGCCAGCTCGTGCGCGCCATCCAGGAAGCTGCCGGGAAGCTTGGTTATCGCAAGCTCATCGGCCGGATTCTCGTGGAAAATCGCGATGGGCTTCTGCTGTGCCGCGCGACGGGCTGGCGCGAGGTGGGCCGCCATTCGGCGCACGCACGATTGAACGACGGACTCCACGACGTGATGATGGTCGAGTATGTAATTCCCTCCCCGCCTGTGCCCCACACGTGACGGACAGCGAGTACATGCATCTGGCGATCGAGCAGGCGCGAGCCGCCGCCGCCCGCGGAGAAGTTCCCGTCGGCGCTATCGTGGTGATCGAAGAACGCGTCGTGGCCGCAGCGGGCAATCAAACCATCGCCGATTGCGATCCGACCGCGCATGCGGAAATCGTTGCGCTGCGCGCAGCCGCTTCGGCAGCAGGCAACTATCGCCTTACCGGCGCCGCTCTTTATGTCACCATCGAACCGTGCGCGATGTGCGCAGGCGCGTTGGTGCAGGCACGCATCGCGCGCCTGATCTATGGCGCCGATGACCCCAAGGGCGGCGCCGTGCGCACCTGCTTGCAGGTGCTTGACGCGGGCGCACTCAATCATCGCGTCGAAGTGACTCCCGGCATTCTCGCCGATGAATCCGCCGCGCTGCTGCAATCTTTTTTCGCCGCCCGCAGGTGAGAGCAACTCATCCGTATTTCTCACGGCGCACAAGAATGATGGGGTCCTGTAGCACAGGCTCTTGTGGTGAGCGCAGCCGAACCATCAGCCTGTGCTCGCTCCGATTCGCAAATACAAAATGCGCACAGACTGAAGTCTGCGCTACTAAAATCGCAGTGCACTGCCAAGCGATGCGACACAGCATGCTGATTTCCTACTCTGGCGGGCTGCGCTTCCAGAGTAAACAAGGACAGTCCGCGAGCAAATCCATCACGCGCTCATGAGAACTACGGGTTGGCTCCAGAGTTGGGTCAGGCGAAGTCCGCCGCGCGAATCGGCAGGCGGCGGATGCGCTTGCCGGTAGCGGCGAAGATGGCATTGCACACCGCCGGGGCAATCGGCGGGACGGCGGGTTCACCGATGCCTCCGGGAGGGTTTTCGGTCTCGAGGATGTGCACTTCCACGACCGGCATTTCATCCATGCGCAGCATCTGGTAGTTGTTGAAGTTGCTTTGCTCGACGCGCCCGCGGGCGATGGTGATCGCGCCTTTCAGCGCCGCCGTCAAGCCGAATACGATGCTGCTTTGCATCTGCGCCGTGATGGTGTCGGGATTCGTAATACGTCCGCCATCCACCGCGCAAACGACGCGATGGACTTTCACCGTGCCCTGGCTGCGGTTGACCGAGACTTCGGCGACCTCGGCAACGTA
Source organism: Terriglobia bacterium (assembly GCA_041492805.1). Lineage (GTDB taxonomy): Bacteria > Acidobacteriota > Terriglobia > Acidiferrales > UBA7541 > Palsa-360. Next base: position 3,673 of record JBGPXQ010000095.1, read on the forward strand.
GGTTGCATGCGAGCTCACCACCGCAATGCCACGAAATCTGCCCCCGGGGAGCGGCTTTCCCCATCCCGCTTTCTGCGCGGCAAGTTCCAAAACGCCGAGATGCCGTGGCGAGCTCGCGAGCAAACGGCGCCGCAGCTCGTAGGGATCCTTGCTGGCCGCCGCGGCAACTTCGTCTATAAGACTCTCGGTGAAAAAACCATTCTGAGAATATCCCACCGACCGCCACAAGCCCACGGGGATTCCGGTTTCCGTCAGTTGGTAGTCCACCAGAATATTTGGAATTGCGTAGGGAATGTCGGCGCAGCCTTCGACGCCGCCCCGGTCGATGCCGTTTTTCACGGAACCCGGAAAAATCCGATTGAAGATGGAGGAACAGACGATGCGGTTCGTCCAAGCGACCGGCCAGCCATCGGCGTCAAGCCCCACGGTGAAGCGGCAGTACGATGCGGGGCGATAGAAATCGTGTTGCATGTCGTCTTCGCGCGACCACGTCACCTTCACAGGCGCAGCGACGGCCTTGGAAACCTCGACCGCATCCCGGATGAAGTCCTGTTCGCCACGCCGTCCGAAACCTCCGCCGAGATATGTCGTGTGGACGAGGACGGATTCGGGGGGCACGCCGGCAATTTTCGCGGCGGTGTTCTGCGTGGATGTCTGCCACTGCGTGGGCGCCCAGATTTCGCAGCCGTCCGCGCGAACATGCGCGGTACAGTTCATGGGCTCCATCGTGGCGTGCGCAAGAAACGGAGCTTCGTATACGGCTTCAATTTTCTTTGCCGCGCCTGCGAGTCCCGCTTCAGCGTCGCCTTCTTTGCGCGCGACCGCGCCGGGTTGGCCGGCTCGATCCGCGAAGAGCTTACGAATTCCGTCACTCGTAACGTCAGCGTTCGGTCCCTCGTCCCAGTTGATCTCGAGCGCGCGGCGGCCTTCCATCGCCGTCCAGGTGTTATCGGCTACGACGGCGATACCAGACGAAATTTGAACCACGTTCCGCACACCGGGGATGGCTTTGGCCTTCGCTGCGTCGAAGGTCGCCACTTTCCCGCCGAAGACCGGACTGCGTGCGACTGTGGCGTAAAGCATTCCGGGCACGCGCGCGTCAATTCCAAATCCCGCTTTGCCATTCACTTTGTCCGGCGTGTCGAGCCGCTTGCGCGGCTTGCCGATGATCTGGTACTGCTTTGGATCCTTGAGCGGCACATCCTTGGGCACGGGGAGTTTTGCTGCCGATTCAGCAAGACTGCCGTAGGTGAGGCGGCGATTCGTGGCAGCATGGATGACCGCACCATTTTCCGCACGGCATTCTAATTTGTCGACACCCCACTTCTCCGCCGCGGCGCCAACGAGCATTTCCCGCGCTGTCGCGCCGGCCTTCCGCATTGGTTCCCAGGATCCGCGAGTGCTCGAGCTGGCGCCGGTGCCCTGGAAGCCGACGATTGGATTGAAATAGACTTTGTCAGCAGGAGCGAATTCGGTGCGGACATTCTTCCAATCGCACTCGAGCTCCTCGGCTGCGAGCATCGAAAGCCCCGTCATAATGCCTTGGCCCATCTCCGACTTATCGATGACGATGGTGACGATGTCGTCTGTGCCAATGTGGATCCAGGCGTTGAGTGCGGCAGGCGGCACGCTGGCAGGCGGCGCTGCGAGAACTTCATGATGCGTGGGCAGATAGAAGCCGATCACGAAGCCCGTGGCTCCAGCTACTCCCGTCTTGAGGAAGCTGCGGCGATCCAATTTCGTTGCGGCAATACTCAATCCGCACCTCCCGCCGCGGCATTTTGCGCGCTCGGCAAGAATTCAGAGCCAGGAGCCGTGGCGCCTGCCATGTGCGTTTGTGCGGCGCGATGAATCGCCGCGCGGATTCGCTGATATGTACCGCAGCGGCAAATATTGCCGGCCATAGATTCATCAATTTGCGCGTCAGTTGGCTGTGGGTGCTTGGTCAGAAGCGCCGATGCCGACATAATTTGTCCCGATTGGCAGTAGCCACACTGCGGGACGTCCAACTCGATCCAGGCTTGCTGCACTGGATGGCTGCGATCGGGGGAAAGACCCTCAATCGTAGTTATCGTCTTTCCCGCAACACTCGAAACCGGTGTAACGCAGGAGCGGGTAGATTCACCATTGATGTGAACCGTGCAGGCACCGCACAGGGCCATTCCACAGCCAAACTTGGTGCCAGTCATGCCGAGCGTATCGCGCAAGACCCAGAGCAGCGGCATGTTGGGATTTACATCTACAGCCTGCGGCTTGCCGTTCAAATTGAACTGAATTGCCATATATATTCTCCGCTTTCAATATTCCTGAGGGCGAAGTATACCCCCCGCCTCGTAGCCTGCGTTAATTTTTCGCCATTCTGCCACCGGTCATGTCAGTCGAAAGTATTCTCGGATTGCGGCGAGGGGGACGGCTCTTCCAGAGTGGTCTCGATTTGCTCCCAGTCTTTCATCATTTCTTTTAAGTGTGTGCGGCGGTCGTCGATCAGCGCGGCCAGGCGGATCGATTCCTGCGCGCTCTTGAAGTCGGCGAGTTCCAGTTCGTGCGCTGCGATTTCCGCTTCGCAGCGGGCAATTTCTTCTTCCAACTCCTCGCGGTGTTTCCGCATCTTGCGGATGAGAATGGGATTCAGCTTTTTAGATGGCGTTTCCGGCTCTTCGCGTTTGCCTAACGCCGCAGTCATCTGCGCATGCTGCAATTCGCTGTTTGAAGCCAGCTCCCCAGACTCACGGCGCTCTTTTTGCCACAAATAATCTTCGTAATTGCCGGGATAATCGTAGAGTTCGCCGCCTTCGATCTGGAAAACGCGTGTCGCGAGCTTATCGATGAAGTAGCGGTCGTGGGAGACGAACACGACCGTTCCACTGAACTTCTGCAGCGCTTCGAGCAACACATCCTTGGCCTGCAGGTCGAGGTGATTGGTTGGTTCGTCGAGCAGGAGAAAATTCGGCGGCTGCAGAAGCATGCGCGCCATCGCATAGCGGTTGCGTTCGCCACCCGAAAGCACGCCGATCCGCTTGTACACATCGTCATCCGAGAACAGAAAGCAGCCGAGCAACGTGCGCAGCCGCGTCTGGTCGCTCACGGCTGTGGGAGCTATGCTGGCGAGATCGTCGATCAGGCGGGCGGCGGGGTCGAGCGCCTTGTACTGGTCCTGCGCGAAGTAATCTACTTCCACATTGTGTCCCAGGCGGAATTCGCCTTGCGTCACGCCTTCCGCGCCGGCCAGCAGCTTGATGAGCGTGGATTTCCCGGCGCCGTTCACGCCCACCAGGGCCACGCGGTCTCCGCGGTTGATGACAAAGCTTACGCCCTGGAATACCAGCTTCTCACCGTAACTCTTGGCCACATTGCGAAACTCGGCCACCATTCGTCCGCTCGATGGGGGCTGGGGAAACGAAAAATGAATCGTCTTCTCCTCAGCGGGTAATTCGATTCGCTCGATCTTGTCGAGCTCCTTGATCCGGCTCTGCACCTGCTTGGCCTTGGTGGCTTGATAGCGGAAGCGGTTGATGAAAGTTTCGAGATGATGAATGCGGTCCTGCTGGTTTCGGTAGGCCGCTTCCAACTGGGCGCGCCGCTCGGCCTTCTGCGTGAGATAGCGGTCGTAGTTGCCAGTGTAGAAGTAGGTGCGGCGGTTCCAGATTTCAAGAATCTTATTTATAGTGACGTCCAGAAAATAGCGGTCGTGCGAGACCACGACGAAAGCAAACGGATAATCCTCCAGATACTGCTCGAGCCAATTGCGCGCTTCGAGATCGAGGTGGTTTGTGGGCTCATCGAGCAGCAGCAGGTGCGGCTTGGTCAGCAGGAGCTTGGCCAGTCCGAGGCGCATCTGCCAGCCTCCGGAGAACTCCTCGGCGGGACGATTCGCGTCCTCACGCGAAAAACCCAGCCCGCTGAGGACCGCTCCGGCTTGCGCCTCCAGGGCGTAGCCGTCGTGATGCTGGAACTCCGTCTCGATCCTGTGATAGCGCTCCGTAATTTTCGCGTATTCATCACCCTTCGGGTCAAGCTCAGCCATTTGGTGCGTGAGCGCTTCCATTTCCTTTTCGATTTCGAGCAGATGGCCGAAGACGGAGAGGCATTCTTCCATGACCGTGCGCCCGGAAAGCGACATACCATCCTGGGGAAGATACCCGGTGGTCGTTCCTTTGGAGGCGGAAAACGATCCTTCGTCGAGAGTCTCTATGCCCGCCAGGACTTTCAGCAGGGTCGACTTGCCCGTTCCGTTTCCGCCTACCAGTCCGACACGCTCTCCATCGTTGACGACCCAGTTGAGGCCTTCGAAGAGAGTTTTGGAGCCGAAATGTTTTCCAGCCGAAGAAAGTTGAATCATGAATGCGAATTAGCCGCGCGGGCCTAACATGAGAGCACCGGGCGCGGGCTTTCCTCTTTCACTATATCAGCCTTAGGAAGCGATCCTGCAAATCGCTGCCGTAGAAGTGCGAACCGCATTTGTTGACACTCCCTATCTCAAGGACTAGACTCCGCGCAGTTGGCGTTGTAAATCCAGGGGCACACGATAGGGGAAGGGGGCTCATGAACAGGGATGGGAGTGTACGGAGCCGGACATTCGCCGTTTTGGCCGGACTTTGCTTGTTGGCCTTGTGTGTGTCGCTAGGAGCACAGGAGCAAACCGCGCCAAAGTTCAAGTTCGATCCGGACTGGCCCAAACCCCTGCCGAACAAGTGGAAGATGGGAGGCGTCACGGGGCTGGCCGTGGATAAGGATGATAACGTTTGGGTGTACGATCGTCCGAACGATCTGACAGATATTGAGCTCGAGGCAGAGCTGACTCCTCCGATTGCCGACTGCTGCGTCCGGCCTCCATCAATGATCCATATCGACAAGAATGGAGAGGTAATCGGCTCCTTCGATCCGCCGCAAGGGCACGGCATGGCGGTGGACAACAAAGGATTCGTCTACCTCGGAAACGTTGTCGACGGGATGGGCAACGTCCGCAAATACGATCCGAAGACCGGCAAACTTGTCGGCGAATTGCCACACACACCGGAGATGCCGCC
>JBGPXQ010000253.1:0-3425 GCA_041492805.1 Terriglobia bacterium
AAGAGCGTTTACTTGTCCGCCTTCTTCACCATCTTCACGCTCATGACGTGGATGGCGCTCTTGTCGGCGTAAACATGGGCGCTGACCTCAACATGATGGCCCGCATGGGGTTTGAGGGTCTCGGGATTCATGACGTCCCAGGACTTGCTGTCCTCGTCGGCCACGAACATCACCTTTTCGCCGTCAACCTTCACTGTGCCCTGGATGGTCTTGAGCGGAGCTCCCTGAGGCAGTGCTGCCAGACCCGGTCTTGCTGCCGCCGTCGACGCACGGATGAGTGCCGTCACGCCCAGCACCATAGAAAGAGCAAACGCAATTGCCAGAATCTTTTTCATAGCGGAAAGTCTCCTTGTACTCGAACTTACGCTCCTGAGTCTCATATGAGGACCATCCTCCCAAACTTACCCCAAATGATCATACGATTGCTCCGGTGCGGGTTCAAGCCCAGTGCTCCGCCACATTGGGGGCTTTGGCAGACCACGCACCGTATTTCAAGTGCAGTTCCAAACGGCAGCAGCATGAATCGAAACTGCGCACAGATTTTGAGCTATCATGATCCTCCGTATTATGTGTGAATCACAAATAACAAGAGGTCCTAATGATGGAAATCAAGAAAGTTGGTGTGTTGGGCTGTGGTCTGATGGGCTCTGGCATCGCCCAGGTTTGCGCCATGGCTGGGTTCGACGTGATCGCCCTGGAAATCGAGCAGAAGTACATTGATAAAGGTTTCGCCGGGATCCGGAAGTCACTGGATAAATTCGCGGGAAAGGGCACGCTGAAGGAGCCAGCGGATCATATCTTCGCACGGCTAAAAGGCACGACGAAAAAAGATGACCTCGCCGGCTGCGATATCATCATCGAGGCCATCATTGAGAACCTGGACGAAAAACGCAAGATGTTCGCCTCGATCGATCCTATCGTAAAGCCCGCCGCCATCTTCGCGAGCAACACATCTTCCATTTCCATCACGGAAACGATGACCGCGACGAAACGCCCGGACCGCTTTGTGGGTCTGCACTTTTTTAATCCGGTGCCGCTGATGAACCTGGTTGAGGTGATTCGCACCATCGCCACCGCCGATGACGTGTATGAAACCGTGTATGAGTTTGGCAAGAAGCTAGGGAAGACGCCGGTGCGCACCAGTGATAAGACCGGCTTCATCGTGAACCGGCTGCTGGTTCCCTATTTGCTGGATGCCGTCCGCGCGTACGAGGAAGGCGTAGGATCGATCGGCGACATCGATGCCGCGATGAAGCTGGGCTGTGGATATCCCATGGGGCCATTCACACTGCTGGATTTTGTCGGGCTGGACACGACGTACTACATCACCAGTGTGATGTTTGACGAATTCAAGGAGAGGCGCTTCGCGTCCCCGTCGCTGCTGAAGCGCATGGTGATGGCTGGCTGGTATGGAAAGAAGAACGGCAAGGGGTTCTACGACTGGTCGAATCCGGAAACTCCCGTGCCGCAGGATGCCGCGCTGCGAGGGTTTGCGAAGCAGTAGCCCATCCGGATATATGCGCCCGCTAGTGCAGCAGGCCGTACACGTCAAGCTCATTCTGCGTTCCCACGTACACTTTGCCGTTGGCCACGGTAGGCACTGTGAACTTCACGGCATGACCGGCGGCGTCACGGCTCGGGACCGTCGCGCTGTTGTAGATCTCGTTCGAAAGATTGCTCGCATCGAAGGCGCGAAGAATAGCAGGAGTGTTGGGCGTAGCCAGCGCTCCGCTCGTGTCAATCAGCCAAATGATAGCGTTGTTTGTGCCATGCGAGGAGACAACGGGCGTAGCGCCAAACGCGCCCAGCGCTTCGGGAGACTGTGGGAGAAGCGGCGACTGCGCCAGGACGCCCCCGGGCATGGGGAACGCCTTCAGCCTGCCGTTTCCTGCGGCGACAATAATCGCACTGTTCCAAAACAGGGGCGTGCTGAGAATCGGGCCATCGCCAACCGGCACTTTCTGAACAGGTCGAGGCGGAATATCCGGGCAGTTGCCGCCGTTATATCCACCGAGGGTGTCCCGGTCGACCAAGTACATGGAACCGTTCTTAGCAGCGCCGATGAGCAGATTTGGATGCGACGCGGGGCCGATCGAATCCGGCAGCAGAAGTGGGGCGCTAGATCCGAGGTCCTGATCTGCGCTGGCGAGCGTGGCCTGATCACAAGGGGTGAAATAGTCCGTCACAGCCAGGCCACCCGTAGAACTGAACCGCAGGATGCTATCACCGTAATTGAATGCAGGCCCTCCTAGATTGGCATCGAACTTCCCGTTGCCCGTGACCACGAACACATTGTGTTTCGAATCCGCTGAAGGACCGCCACCGCTCTGCCAGATTCCCCCCTGCGCACCGATACTAGGGGTGGCGTCGAAGACCGATGTCGGCAGCATCGTCGAAGCGTCGTAGCGCATCAACCAGCCGTGATAATCCCCCTGATCGTGGTGGGATCCGAAGGCGAAATACACCATTCCGTTGTCGAGGAGCAAGGCGGCGCGCTGATTTTCCAGCAGCGGACTGAACCTCGGGGCAACAGAAGCAGGAGTCGAAATCTGAACCCCGCTGGGCTGGATCTTCAGCTGTCCGGTCGCCAACTCGAGCGCAAAAAGCCGCTGGTAATAGACCGGATTGAGATTGGTATTGGATGGGATACTCCGCGTCTTGGCCACGACGTAGAGAGTGGAGGAACTCGGGTCAATCACGGGCGTGCCCGTAATCCCGATGAAGGGCGAGATATCGTCGCTGCCGATTTCTGCGTTCGGCGCAGGGACGGCCTCTTCTCCCACGGGAACAAGACTCCTTTGCCAGAGTGGCACGCAAGGACTGGCATTGGCGTCCGCGTCAAAGGCAAAGACGGTGTCCTTCTCGGTTGCCACGATGACGACGTTGCGCGTTCCGCTGCCGGGAACGGCGAGGTTGGCGACGTAAAGCGGTTGTGCGTAGGCATAGCCGTCCAGCAGGCACGAAAACAATTTGCCAAATGTCGAGGAACTGACAGTCACGGGAGCCAGTGCGAGTTCGCTTTGATTCTGGCCTGAGCGTGAGTTGTCGTTTCGCCAGGTGAATGTGCCCACAAGATCGGTGACTACAACCTGAGCGGAGCCAATAGCACTCGGATTCGCGATCAGAGTAACTGTAATCGTATGGGAACCCGCTGAATTTGGAGGCGCGTAGAGACCGTTCGGAGTGATCGTGCCTCTCGTTGAATCTCCGTTCGGAAAACCGTCGACTGCCCAGTTCACCTGGCTGTTGCTGACCCCGGCCGTTGTTACTTCTAGCTGCAGGGTCTGCGATGTCGTAACACTCGATAGACCCGGGGAGAGCGAAAGTGGCCCCTGGATTGAGCTTTGCGGCTGGATATTGACGTTGGACGAAGCGGTCTTGGTCGGATCCGATTGCAAGACGGCGGTGACCGTCACAGTCGGCGG
>JBGPXQ010000186.1:0-5376 GCA_041492805.1 Terriglobia bacterium
GACGGTTGAGCCGTCGAAGCGCTTGACTGTCCGGCCATCAAGATGTGACAGCAAATCTTCGGGTGAATTCGCAATCAGATCCACCAGCTTGCCGTCGAGAGCTTCCGTCTCGGTCCACGCTTTGCCTTCGGTGACAGCCGATTCGGCCAGCTCGACGTTGCGGCCGCGTTTCGCGGAATAGCTGCGCAAGAACGCTGTCGCGTCGTTCAGGATTTTCTTCTTCAGCGTCTCGTCCACCTGGAGAGGGACTCCGCCAATCGCGAGCAGCGGCGAGGCCGCTCCGGTGTGCGTTCCGGGCGCCATTGCAGCGATATCCGCAGAAAGCAAAATAAAAAATCCCGCGGAGGCGCCGCGAGACCCAGCGGGAGAAATATAGATGGCCACCGGCACCGGCGAGTCAAGGATGTGGTGGATGATGTCCTCCATGGAGGTTGACAAACCTCCGGGAGTGTCCATCATGATCAGGACAAGACTGGCATGGCGCCGGGCAGCCTCTTCGATTCCGCTGTCTACATATTCGGCCATAACGGGCTCGATTTCATCGCCAATGCGCAGCTCGATGACTTGCGACCTGGCGTTTGCGGGCGCAGTAGATTGCGCGGCGCCCTGCGCTTGCGCATGTAACGGCAGCGCGACCATCAGAATTCCTGCAAACGCAATCGCAACAAGCCCTGCGCAGGCGCGCTGCAGAGCGGACATGTTCGTGTGGATCGCACGATCTCGCCTCATCGGTTCCCCCCGTCACTTTCGCGCGTCTGCGAGTCCACTCCGCGCGAAGGCTGGGCGGCCGGCGCATCGTCTCCGGGACGCAACAGCGCGCGATCAAATTTCATTGACACGCGCGCCAGGCGCGCCAGCGCGGCGGAGTCTTGGGGGGCGGGTGAAATGGCACGGCCGCTGCTCTCGGCCGATTCCGCACGAATGACAGCGGCATCGGATGTGCGCCCCAGCGACTCGAGCGTCGAGATCAACAGCGCTCGCGCACCCTTATCGTTCGGATCGAGTTTCCTTGCGTGTTCGAGCGGCGCGAGGGCTGCTGCAGGCTGTTCTGCCACCAGCTTTGCGATGGCGAGGTTTACCCAGTAATCTTTTTCCTCCTCGTCAAGCGCCGCCGCTCGCTCGAACTCTGCCGCCGCCTCGCTCCCTTTCCCGAGGCGCAGGAGCGCGACGCCAAGGTTGTTGCGGACCTCGGAAAATTCCGGCAGCTGCTCTTTCGAGTCTGCACTCCGCGTGCGTTCCATAAGACTGGAGAAAGCCGCTTCGGCCCTCGCCCCGTCATTTCGCAACAGGTGGCACACGCCCATGTCGAAGCCGGCCTCGGGACCGTCCGGGCGATTGGGCGGCACGCGCGAAAACCATGGCAATGCCGATTCACAATTGCGGCGCGCAAAATAGAATTGGCCGAGTTCGAATGCCGGGCGATCCCAGGCAGATTCCAGCCGCGCCGCCTCCCGCAAGGCGCGCAGGCGGGGCTCGTCGTCCGAAGCGAGGATGCCGCGAACGAAATTCTGGAGCGCATCGGGGCGCAGCGAAGCGGGCGGGTCCGCAAAACTTGATTCGTCCGTATTCGCTCCTTGCTGCAAACAATTCCTTTGCTCGAGGGCACACAAGATCTGCCAAGACAAACGTGCATGCGCGCGAAGTAGAATCTCAAGCGAACCCGATTGTGTGAACGGCGGGGAGAGCCACGGCGGGCTAACGCGAAGCACCCGCGCTTCCAGTGTGATCGTCTTGCCGTCGGAAATGAACCGGCCAAAGACAACCTCATCGGCATCGGCTTCGGCCGCAATCTTGACCATTGTCGCGTGAGAAAATCGAGCGGAATCCGGCAAGCCGATTTTCTCAAGTGCCGCAAGACGCTCCTGCCGCGAAAGGACGCTTATACCTTTGTCTTGCAGCCGCTCGATGGTCAACTCGGACAGGCCTTCACCAAGCCAGTCGAGACTCGCTACCCGGCTGTCATTTTCGAATGGAAATACGAGGAGAATTCCAGGATGGGCTGCGTCAGCGGTGGCGCGGGAACCGCTATTGGCTTGTCCGTATGATGACGACTCCGCACTACCGGCCGCAAGAAAGGCCGTGCAAACACCCAAGAGCCCAAGCCGTAAAAATCGCGGGGGCATCGTGAACACATTGTAGCAGAGGCCGCGCGACGTGTGCGCACCCAAACGAATCCGTGCCGGCAATCTCTACGCGCCGGGCGGAGTTGTGGCGGTTTTCGTATCGCCAGGTGTAATCCGCAAAAGAACGCCTTGCACAATGGGATCGTTAAGGACTTTCTTGAATGCCGGATCTGTCTTTGCCTTCGCGACGTCCTTATAGCCTTCATCGAGGGACTTGCGCAAATAGTCGGCGCAATGTTCAGCGTCTCCTACCTGGGCATACTCCTTCGCCATCATGAAGAAGAACAGGCCGTGGTTTTCGACTGTGCGATCTTGCATCATTGTGCCGACGCGCTCGTTGTGCTCGAAGGCGTGCGGATCGATTTCTAGCGCATTTCGAAACTCGGCGGCCGCCTCGGAATACTTTTTGGTCTTGTAGTACGCGTACCCGAGATTCGCGTGCGTACCCGCCTGACCGGGGTCAACCGCAACTGCACGTTGATATTCCCGGATGGCTCGGCGGTAGTTTTTCTGCTGATACCAGACCATACCGAGGTTGTTCACTGCGCTGGAATAAGTCTTGTCTGCTTTAATGGCACGTTCGAAGTATTTCTTCGCCTGATTTAAGTTGGACATGTTCAGGTAAGCGATGCCGATCATGTTCATAAAAACCGCATTTTTCGGTTCGGTTTTCAGAAGGTCCTCATACTCATGGATTGCGGCATCATACCGCTTTTCCGCCATCAGAATCTGTGCGCGCTCAATGGCCACGTCTCTCGAACTAAGCGCAGACCGCTCACCTGCGCTGGTCTGCGTCTGAGAAACCGGGGAAGTAAAATTTGCAGCAGGCTGCTGCGCATTTAATCCCGGTGTGACCGTAAAGATCGGGAGAATGAGGGCGACACACGTGAGAAGTTGCATGTTCATGGCGATCCCTCCGGACGCCGTTTTATTGTTGTGGATCCTGCGTTCCCGGGCTTGGCTTGGTGGCGTCCTTCTTGCTTCCCCCAAAGATACCAAAAATGCGCCTGAATAAACCTTTTTTGTTCTCTTCCTCGGGTTGCGCCTGCCCCTCTGCGGATGCCGCACCTGGATCAAGCGCGGAGGGTCTTTTCGCACTAGGGATGGAACTCGCCCCTGTAGTCCCAGAAGTTGGTAGTGAAGGTTCCGCCTCTTTAGACTTGTCACCCCCAAAAATTCGCGAGAGCCAGGAAGCTGGCGGAGCGTCGCTCGCCATACGCCCGCCGTGCACAGAGCAGAACTCGGTCGGCTCGGTGCCGTGAATGTAGACCTCCTCGCGGGTGATCGGGCACGCGGGAGTGGCCAGTTGCAGCGTCTCGGGATCGATGGTGACTCGCATGACGCCTTCCGGCATCACGAATGGCTGGACATCTCGGTACGCGGGCAGCGCGGTTGCACGCTTCATGAATTCCGCCCAGATAGGCGCGGGAGCACTCGCGCCGGAAAGCCCGAGGTCTCGATTGTCATCGAATCCGACCCAGACGATGCAAAGCAGGTTTGAAGTGTAGCCGGCAAACCAGCCGTCGCGCGAAGTGCCTGTCTTACCCGCCGCCGGCGCCGTGAACCCGCGAGCGCGCACGGTCGCGCCGGTGCCATGGTTGATCACATCCTCCATCATGCTTGTCACCAAGTAGGTGACGCGCGGATCGAGCGCGCGCCGCGTGTGGATCGTATTGTGTTCGAGAGGCTCGCCGCTGGCATTAACCACGTTGCGGATGAACATCGGCTCCGCGCGCACGCCTTCATTGGCCAGAATCGTGTATCCAGCGGCGACTTCGAGCGGCGTCATTTCATAGGCGCCGAGAGCCACCGACGGCGTCGGCTGGATGGAGGGATCAAGCCCGAATTGGTGCGCCATGTCCGTGACGCGCGTGTAACCGACCAGCTCGGCCACCTTCACCGTGGCGACATTGAGCGAATAGGTGAGCGCCTCGCGGAGAGTGACTTTGCCGTGGAATTTCTCGCCATAATTGCTGGGTGTGTACTCCTTGCCTTCGAAGTCAAACGTCGTCGGCTCGTCCATAATCGTCGTCGCCGGAGTCACAATGGGTTGCACGCCGTCCACCGCGCCTTCGAACGCCGCAGCATATACAAACGGCTTGAACGCGGAGCCCGGCTGCCGCCGCGCGAGCACGTGGTTGAGCTGGCTCTGGCCGTAGTCTCGCCCGCCGACCAACGCTTTGATCTCCCCGTTGTGCGGATCGAGAACGACAATCGCCACTTGCGCCTGCGGAGCCGGCTGGCCTTCCTTGCGCCACCGCGCATAACGCCGCGCAAGCTGGGCATCGACGTTCTTGGCGCCAATATTGACGGCCTCCGCGGCGGCGCGTTGGAGCTCGGGATCCAGCGTGGTGTAAACACGGAAACTCTGGGAGAGCAGGTCCGCTTCGGAGAAACGGTCGAGCAGATGCTCCTTCACCATGTCCACAAAGTACGGCGCCGTGCTTCCCTCGAGTCCTCCTCCGACGATGTACAACGGGATTTTCTTGGCATCTCGCGCCTGGTCGGGTGAAATCACGCCGTTGTCGGTCATAGCCGACAGCGCGCGGTCGCGCGCCTCGACGGCTCGCTCGGGACGCCGCTCGGCTGTGGAATAGCGGTTCGGCGCGTGGATGATTCCGGCCAGGAAGGCCGCCTCGGGCAGGGTCACTTCACGGACATCCTTGTTGAAATAGGCCAGCGACGCTTCGCCGAACCCATGAATAGCGAAGCTGCCGCGATTTCCGAGATAAATTTCATTGGCATAGAGTTCGAAGATCTGCGCCTTGGTGAAGCGGCGCTCGAGTTCGAGGGCCACCACGGTCTCGGCGACTTTCCGCCGCCAGGTGCGTTCAGTCGTGAAGAAAAAGCTGCGCGCGACCTGCATCGAGATCGTGCTGGCTCCTTGTGCGCGCGCCCCGTGACGCAGGTCGGCCCACGCCGCGCCCAGAATGCGCACATAATCAAAGCCCGGATGCTCGAAGAAACGCCTGTCCTCCACCGAAAGCACCGCTTCGCGCAGCACCTTCGGAATATCGTCGAAGCTTACGGCCCGGCGTTTCTCGCGAGAGCTGTCGAACAGACTGGTCAGCAGCTCAGGCTCGACATCGGCCGAATCGACGGCTGCGCCTGTATCCATCAGACGAATCTTCTGTACCGCATTGCCGCCGAAATTGACCACGAGCCTGTTCTTTCCGCTGAAATAGGACTCGTTCGATGGACGAATTTCGACTTCATTGCCGTGCAAAACGTAGCGACCGGGCGTCCCTTTCAC
>JBGPXQ010000129.1:0-7163 GCA_041492805.1 Terriglobia bacterium
AAATTTCTCTTGCCGGCGAAACGAAAGTGGGCGAGGTGCGCCGCGGCGTGGTGCGTATCTACGAAGTCATGCCCGAAGACTTCGGCCTAGGTCGCGCGCCGATTTCCGCGATCTCCGGCGGCGATGCCACATACAATGCGGGACTCATCCGCGCGATTCTCGGCGGCGAGACCGGTCCGCGCCGGGACATCGTTGTAGCCAATGCCGCTGCGGCACTTGTCGCTGCCGGACGCGCCTTCGATTTTCTCGAAGGCGCGCGCCTCGCCGCCGAATCCATCGATTCCGGCGCCGCCCGAAAGAAACTTGACGCGCTGATCACTTTCACACCCAGATCGTAGCGTTACGAAGCGCAATTGAGCGATCGACACCTAACCAAGGTCCCAGTGACCGGGGCTGCTTGACCAGCCGGGCAATCCATCGAATAATCGCGCGATCTTGCGGAGCCTGAAACTGTGGCCAGTTTTTCACACAGCAAACTAACGACGTACCAGCAATGCCCGCAAAAATACAAGTTCCGTTATATTGACGAGATTCCTCCCCCGATACGAAGCATCGAGCTTCATCTTGGAGACTCCGTCCATCGAGCGCTCGAAAAACTGTACGCAGATGCCATGCACGGGCAGACTCTCTCGTGTGATGAAATCCTCGCGTTCTATCAACAGAAGTGGGATGAGGGCTACACGCCCCAAATGCGAATTGTCAGATCGGGGACCACTGCCCGGACCTATCTGGAATATGGGCGTCAAATGTTGCTGGCGTACCACCGGAGATTTTATCCGTTCACTGAGTCCACAACGCTGGAGTTAGAACAAAAATTCGTGTACCCGCTCTCTGAAAACCAGGAACTTCGAGGCATCATCGACCGGCTGGCAAGAGTTGAAGACGGCGCACTCGAAATTCATGACTACAAGACTTCACGCAGACTACCCAACTCTTCGCAAGTCACTTCCGATACGCAGCTTGCCTTGTATGAGCTGGCCCTTAGACATCGCTGGCCCGACAGCCAGCGCATTACCTTGATTTGGCACTATCTTGCGTTCGACAAAGACATTTCGATTGCGAAGACGCTCCAACAACTGGAAACGATCAAGCAGAATACTTTGGGCCTTATCAAGCGGATCGAGTCGACAACATCCTTTCCAACCCAGGTAACGCCCCTCTGCGACTGGTGTGAGTACAAAGAGATTTGTCCTGCCATGAAGAAGCAGTAGAACTAACCGGATATAAAAACACTTACTTTGCGTGTCATTCCGAGGAGCGAAGCGTGGACTACAGCGAAAGGAAATTCTGGAGAAGCTGCATCCCGACGTCAGTAAGGACTGATTCGGGATGGAACTGCACCCCCTCGATAAGCAGTTTGCGGTGGCGGAGACCCATGATGATGCCATCGGTTTTCGCGGAGATTTCGAGGTCGTTGGGAAGTGTTTTTTCCTCGACGATGAGCGAGTGGTAGCGCGTGGCGGCGAAATCCTGCGGCAGGTCCTTGAAAATCGTCTTGCTGTCGTGATGGATGCGGCTGGTCTTGCCGTGCATAACCTTCGGTGCGCGGATCACTCGCCCTCCGAACGCATAGCCGATCGCCTGGTGGCCGAGACACACGCCAAGAATGGGAATGACCCCGGCGAATCGGCGAATCACGTCCACGCAGATGCCGGAATCTTCCGGCGTGCCGGGACCGGGCGAGATGACGATGCGTTGCGGCTTTTTCCCGGCGATCTGATCGAGCGTAATCTGATCGTTGCGATGCACTTCCAGTTCCTCGCCCAACTGGCCGAGAAACTGCGCGAGGTTATAGGTGAACGAATCGTAGTTGTCGATAAGCAGAATCATTGCCTGCGGCCTGGTTCCGTCTTGCCTGCGTCAGCCACGAATAGACGGCCGCGCGTGGAAAGACCAAAACAAAAGTATAAAGTGAGTCGAGGAGCTACACAAATCAAAGCGCTTGTGCGCGCATCGTATTGGGGTCCTGCTCTTCCTCATCGCGCCCGCATTTCCTTCTGGTTTCGGCGACATAGTCGTCAAGCTCGCCCTTCGCGCGCATCTGGATCAGCTTGTCCATGTGCGCCCAGCGTGATGCAGAGTCCTGCTTGAGGATCGCCTGATAAGCCTTCAGCGCGCCGAGCAGCCCCGAGAGGGCGACGGCCTGTTCGTCCTTGGCTTTGTCCGGATGCTCGATCATGAACACGGCACTCGAAAGGATCATTTGCCTTGTGATTTCCTCGGAATGCCCCTTCGGGGGATCGGGAAGCACGCCGAAATAATCGAAGCAGACATTCACGGTAGTGTCCGGAATTTCGATGACCCACTGGATCATCCAATCCCGATGTTCTCTTGCGCCCTTGGCGAGCGGGTCATCTTCCAGTTCGTGCGCCACCTTTACGGCACGGGCGCGCTCTTCAGGCGTGGAGGGTCCGCGAGTCTGCGCTCCACCGGTTCGCGGTATAAGGAATCCGATAAATAGAGTTGCGATGGCGATGGCCCGCATGGCGTGCGCTTTCATTGGGTACTCCCTGCGGATACGGACTGTGCAGGCGTTCCCGATTACCCCAAGAACGCATACTACATGAAGTGGTTCGTGAATCGTGGTTCGTAATTCGTGAGCCCTCAAAGCGCGTTCGGATCGCATACGAAGTATGCATTTCGATTTTCACGGATCACGAGTCACGATTTACTTGCGCTTGCCGCCCCGCGCTGGATCCAATCCGCGGTGCGCGATTTCGAGCGCCGCGAGCAAGGCGCGCGCCTTATTGACCGTCTCCGCATACTCTTTCTCAGGGACAGAGTCCGCAACTAGGCCGGCGCCGGCCTGCACGTATGCCATCCCCTTCTTGACGACCATGGTTCGGATCGCGATGCAAGAATCCAGATTTCCCGTGAAATCGAGATACAGGATCGCTCCCCCATAGATGCCGCGGCGGGTGGGCTCGAGTTCGTCAATGATCTCCATGGCGCGCACTTTGGGCGCACCGGAAAGCGTGCCGCCGGGAAAGCAGGCAGCCAGCGCTTGGAAACAGTCCACATCTTCCCGCAGACGCCCGCGTAGGCTCGATACCAGGTGCATCACGTGCGAGTAGCGCTCGACGAACATGAGTTTTTCGACGCGCACCGAGCCGTATTCCGAAACGCGGCCGAGATCATTGCGGCCAAGATCGACGAGCATGATGTGCTCCGCGCGCTCCTTGGGATCGGCGGCGAGTTCCGTCTCCAAGTGCTGGTCTTCTTTTTCGTCGCTGCCGCGCGGGCGCGTCCCGGCAATGGGGCGATAAAACGCCTCGCGCCCCTGGACCTTGAGCAGCATTTCCGGCGAGCTGCCGACGACGGCGATGTCGCCCAGCTTCAGAAAATACATGTAAGGCGATGGATTGACGACGCGCAGGGCGCGGTAAATCTCAAACGGATCGGCGTCGGTGCGCGCGGCAAACCGCTGGCTGATGGCGACCTGAAAGATGTCGCCGGCGCGGATATATTCCTTCGATTTGCGGACTGCATCGAGGAACCGCGCGCGGCTGAAATTGGACGTCACCTTGAACGGACGAGGACGGCGGTGTTTCGGACGTTCCGCGGCTACGGGTTCGTCCAGGCGCTTGCGCGTGGCGCGAATTTCGCGCACAGCGGCGTTGTATTTGGCACGGAGGCTGCCTTCATCCTCGGTGAACACATTGCGTACGATCCACAAGCGGTGCCGGACATGATCGAACACGACCAGCCCAAGGAAAAACATCATCACCGCATCGTCCATTCCGACGTCATCGCGCGCGGTGTCGGGAATGCGCTCGACCAGGCGCACCATGTCGTAGGCAAAATAGCCGATCGCGCCGGCCACCAGCGGCGGCAGGCCCGGCACTCGCACGGGGCGATAGCGCTCAACGCGATTCCGCAAGTAATCGAGCGGATTAGATTGCACCCAGGAAACGCGGCTTTCGCTTTCGAGCACGCACGCGCCGTTGACGTAGCGAAACACTTCGACAGGATTGGCGCCCACAAATGTGTAGCGTGCGATTTTTTCCCCGCCCTCGACACTTTCGAGCAGGCAGGCGTAACGCGCATCATGCGCGAGGCGCTGGTAGGCGGACACGGGCGTGAGCGTATCGGCTGTGAACGTGTCGTACACGGGCACGAGATTGCCCTGTCGAGCGAGGCGGCAGAAGGTTTTGAAGTCCGGCTGAATCATTGGGTTCCTTGAGATTTTTCTTCCCGCTTGAGCACTGCAAGCACCGCGCGGCGTACGGCGGCCTCCGGCGCGCGCTCGCCCGTCCAGATTGCGTATTGGGCGAATCCCTGCGCGAGAAACATTTCAACCCCTGAAACGGTCTCGATGCCCCGGCGGCGGGCGCGCTGCAACAATTCAGTCGTGCGCGGACGATAGACCATATCCATGACCAGCCGGCAGTTGAGTTCCGCGCTCTCGAGCGGTGATCCGCCCTGCGGCTGCATGCCAACGGGCGTGCAATTCACGATCGCATCGAAAAATTCCCCGCGCAGATCGGCGCGCACCACGACCTGAGCCCCAACGGCGCGGGCCAGCGCCCGGGCGCGTTCGGGACGCCGCGCAGAAAGACACACGATCGCCCCGGCCTGTGCCAAAGCGAAAGCAGCCGCCCGCGCCGCACCTCCGGCTCCGAACAGAAGGACTCGACTCCCCGCGAGCTGCATGCGGCGCTCGAGGCTGCGCAGAATCCCGACGTAATCTGTATTGTACCCGTAGAGGCGCCCTCCGCCACGGACAACGACAGTGTTGACGGCGCCAATGCGCGCAGCCAACGGATCGCAATCGTCCAGATGCCGGAGGATGTGTTCCTTGTGCGGGATCGTGATGGCAAATCCGGCGATACCGAATGGTTTGATGGAGCGCATGAAATCGCTCAGATCATGGACCAGAAACGGCAGAAAAACGGCATCCAACTTGCGCGCGCGGAACGCAGTGTTGTGCAACAGGGGCGAGAGCGAATGCCCGATCGGGTCGCCGATCACGCCATATACACGGGTCCTGCGCGTGATCTGCCCGGCACGATAGAGATGCTCCATCGCGTCGAGAGAAAGCTGGCCGGGCGCTGTGGCTTGTTCGACAGCGGCATAAGCGAGCGTGCTGCCCGCCCGCAACGCAAGAATGCGTCCCGCCAAGCCGATTTCACCCATGGGGATGGCGATGATGTCGCGGCGGCCACGAGCAAGTTCGCAGATTCGGACGCTATCGGAGACGGAACGGCAATGGCTCGCAATTTTTGCGATTTGGCCCCCGGCACGAAGAAGCCGGCGAGCGATGCCCGGCAGTTTCCGGGGCGTCCGGCGGAAATCGTGATGGGATACCATCAAGTGTGCTGGAGAAAGCATGCTCCGCAGCTTTGCCGATGAAATATGATTCGCGGTTTCAATCTCGACGTCGCACCAGCGGCAGCCTGCCCGTACCGCTTGCGCCAGAACCTCAACCTGCGCCTTGCGGGTGCCTCGGAACAGACCCCCTCCCTCACGGCAGCGGCAGGTTGCGATCAGCATCGCACGGGGCCGGTTGCGGCCTAACCAGGCCAGAAATGCAGCCCGTTCCCCGGAATCATGGAGATAGTCGAAGCGTAACTCGAGCACCCGGGTTGATTTGAGCCCAAGATGTATTTGGGAGATCATCTCGCGTGCTGTACTGGCGGCGATCACACCGCAAATACGATCTTTTCCGAGCGGCCTCTCCAAGTGGTCCCCCTGTCCAAAAGCTGAACTTATGGCTTTACCATGCGGGTGACAAGTATGTAAAGCGGGAGAGCGGCCTTTCTTGACGGTCACTTTGCCAGGTGCTAGTTTGGGATGGAAGACTTTGCCAAGGCTAAGGCGCTTTTCTCGACGGCAGGAGGAGCAGTTTCCATGCGCAAATCGATTGGCTATCGTTGTCTCGCGATGGGACTTAGGTTGGGATTGGGGATGGCGATGGCTGCCAGCCTCGCTGAAGCACAGCAATCTCCTAGAGTTCCCAGCGAATCGGATCTCTATTGCTCGGGTATGGCGACGGACCAGGCCGTCCCGGCAGACACGTACTTAATTTCAGGCGAGAACTCCCGTTACAAGATTACGTTCATGCAGGGAGACTATGTGTACATCAACCGGGGCGCGGAACAGGGCGTCAAGATTGGTGACGAATTTGAAGTTATTCGCCCGGTGCACGATTACCTGAAAAACAGATGGTTCCAGTGGCAGGAACAACTGACTCGTGCCATGGGGACCATTTATGCCGACATCGGGCAAGTGCGCGTCATTCGCGTGCAAGCAAAGACTTCGATCGCTGAATTGAAGTTGACCTGCGATTTGATGCAGCGCGGCGACATCGTTCGCCCGTTCACAGCTCGGCCTACTCCCCCGTTCCGCGACGCGAAGTTCGATCCCTTTGCTGTCCCCTCCGGCAAGAAAACGGCTATGGTTGTCACTACGAAGAGGTTCGGGCAAATAGCCGGATCAGGTACGATCTTGTTCGTGAATTTGGGCAGCGCTCAGGGCGTAAGCGTGGGAAACTATTTCCGTGTATTCCGGTACCAGGGAACGCATAACGACACGATCTACCAGATCCGTGACACGGCTTACAAGGTTTACGGGTTCGGGAGCACGCCGGTCGCATACCAATGGGACAATCTCCCCCGTCAGGTTCTTGGCGAAGGGCTTGTGCTACGAACGGGCCCGAACTCGTCGACCGTGCTGATAACAATCGCCCGGGAAGAAATATACGACGGAGATTACGTGGAACTCGAATAACCGCCCGGAAAAGTTCCTTCACTCAATCCGCAGTGGAGACGGGGAGGCCCTGGTCTGAATCACAGATCAGGGCCTTTTTGCATTCGGCTAAAGTCGCGGCGCCAGTGGTCACAATTCCCACGCCCGAAAAGATAGCAGGCAAACCTGCAATCTTATGACCCGGAAAAAACTCGAAGGCTCGTGTCGGAGAAAACTTCGGCTGCGAATGCAAAGACGCGTGTGGAAGGTTCCCGCCAGGCGTCACGCGGCAGACCGGCCTTGGCGCAGGTCTCTTCCAGAAACACCTGGCAAGACCATCGGCGCTCGGCGGCGACCTGCGGAAGCAGCAATCCCCTGTGCTCGCCTTTAGTGATCATTAGACCGTGATGGCCCACGATAATCGCTTCTATTACGATGGACTCGAGAGGTGAAAGCACGGAAATTTCGATTTCAAG
>JBGPXQ010000245.1:0-3909 GCA_041492805.1 Terriglobia bacterium
AAGGCCGCTGCATCCGAGGTTGTCACAACTTGTTGAGGCCATCAGTTAGCTCGATGTACGTTCCCCATGGATCGGTGATATAAGCCATTGAGATGCCCAGCTCGGGCCTCTTTGTGAAGGGAACGTCGAACTTCATCCCGCTCGCTTCCGCCTTCTTGCAAAATGTCTCGAGATCCTTGATTTCGAATCCGATGTGATCCAGCATGCGTCCTTTGGTCGGCACGGTTGGAGTATCGGATTTTGTAAACGTCAGGTTAACACCCGGCAAGTCGGCAGCCTCAAACTGGGCTCGTTTTCCGGGCTTGGCGCCAAACGTCTTTGCGTACCAGGACTGTATTTCTGCCACGGAACTGAATCCGCCAGAGTCCGGGACATAGAAATGTATATGGTGAAACGCGATCGGCACGGTGATTGACTTGTTCTCCAAAATCTCGACCCTGGTGAGATCGTCCGGGGTGAATAGAAAACATTGCCCTGGATTTTGACCTAGCTCGGCCTTCAAACCTGCGGCCTTCCATTTCGCCAATGCTTCCTGGACGTTGGGCACATTGAACCCAATATGGTTGATCACCGATCCCACTGTGCCGCCGGCCGGCTCGCCCTTCCTCAGGAGGATCAAGGCGCCCGGGAATTTCATCGCCTCATTGGCCCCGAACTTGATAGGAGCAGCGCCTACAGCGATCCAGAACTTTTTCGCAGCTTCCACGTCCTGTACGAACAAATGCACGTGGCCCATTGAAACGCCGGCGTCATTCGGTCCGGGCAATTGCGCTCCCGATACTCGAACGGCCAGTAGTGTTAAAAGGCTGAGAATTAACGGAATCTTTTTCATCGCACGCTCCTTCGTTTATTGAGAACGATCGCGTCCAGAATTGACCGGGTGCAGAGCATGCCATCCTTATTTGTGGGAATCAAGAATTCGTAACAAACGGCATGGCTTCCCGCGAAGTGCCTCGAATCGACGCAAACAATGTATAGTCACGGCATCCCCGTAAGTTGCGGGCGCATCATAGTCGAGCAGCGAGGTAAGAGCATGCGGAATATTTTCGGAGTCCTAGTTCTTGCGGGCCTGCTGGTGACCGGTGGCAATTTGTTCGCGCAGGAAGCGTCACAGACTACAGCGCCGTCCCAAACCCAAGCGACGTCCTCCCAGACACAGAGTTCCGATAGACTGGTTGTCCCCACGGGCACGCGCCTGCCCTTGGTCCTGCACAACGCGGTGACCACACGCAACGCCCGCCCCGGCGATCCGGTATATCTCGAAACGCTTTTCCCCATCGTCATCAAGGATCGCATACTCATTCCCGCCGGCACATACGTGCAGGGAGAAATCCAGGAAGCCAAGCGCCCGGGCAAAATAAAAGGCCAGGGCGAAATCCGCATGCGCTTGAACTCGATGATTCTTCCCAACGGCTACACCGTAGATTTCAATGCAATACCGACTAACACCGGCACGGGTGGCAATGAATCCACCGACAGCGAGGGAAAAATCAAGGGCGACACCGACAAGGGAACCGACGCCGGCACCGTCATAAAGTCGACCGGAATTGGCGCGGGAATCGGTGGGATCGCGGCGCGCAGCGCCAAAGGGGCAGGCATCGGCGCGGGCGTCGGCGCGGCGGTGGGACTCGCAGCAGTGCTGCTCACGCGCGGCCCTGAACTGGAGTTGCCGCGAGGCACGACCGTTGATGTCGTCCTCGACCGCACACTCTATTTGGATGCGAGTCGCATCAATTTCACAGACCCGGGGCGCGCCTCGACAATGCCTGGGCCGGCGAACCGCGAACCCACGCGGAGCAGGTCTCCGTTGTAGCGCATTGTTTTGACACATGGAGCCTGACGGGGCTTGCTATTACGGTGTCGAAAAGGAACCGGCACTCCCACACATGAACCGCAAGGGACTGAAGCTTTCCCAATTCAATGACACTTTGCCTTCGGTAATCCACTCCGTGATGAGCTTTGCCGTAACCGGCGCGAGTAGAATGCCGTTGCGGTAATGGCCCGTCGCTATCACCAATCCTTCTATGTCTGCCGGCCCGAGGATGGGCAATTGATCCGGAGTGCCAGGGCGCAGGCCGCACCATGTCTCCAGGATTTCCGCGCTAGCGAGGCTAGGCGCGAGTTCATTCACGGCACTGAGGATTTGTTCGAGCCCGCCGGACGTGACAATCTTTTCATAGCCCGCGTTCTCCAGAGTGCTCCCCGCAACCAAGTTCTGCGGACTCGCGTGGTCACGCGGTACGATGTACCCGCGCTCCGAGCGCAGGACGCAGCGGATCGGCTTGCCCACGTGCCGGAGGGCGACCATCTGGCCGCGCACGGGGCGCGTCGGCGCGTATGGTGCGGCCTCCGGAAGCTGGGATGTCCAACAGCCCGCGGCCAGCACGACCTGTTCCGTGGAAAATGTTTCTCCGCCTGCGGTCTTCACGCCTGCGCACCGTTTCCCGTCCTTGACAAGAGAGACTGCCTCGACTCCCGGGCACAGCGTTGCACCCGCCGCTCTTGCGGCAGCGAGCAGGGCCGCGGTCAGCGCGCGGGTGTTCACAGATGCCTCTTCAGGAAGAAATGCGGCGGCGCGCGCATCGCGTCCCAGCGCGGGCTCCATCTCCCGCGCTTCTTCGAGCGGCAGCGGCTCGCACGCGAGACCCAGCCCATGATGGAGTGCGACCAGCGTGCTGAGTTCACGTTCGGCGTCGCCGTGGCACAAAATTTCGAGCGTACCGTCTGTACGGTAGCCCGTGCTCATCTGCGAAGCTTCCTCTACGGCACCGATGAAATGTGGGTATAGAACCAGGCTCGCACGGCCGAGTGGCACGAGGGGAATCGCATCAGGACAATCCGGGGCCGGCGAAAGCATGCCCGCCGCTGCCCATGACGCCTCATGCATGAGCTCCTGCCGGTCGAGCACAGCAACGCGAAGATTCCGCCGCGACAGCTCAAAGGCGACCGAACTACCGATGATGCCGCCGCCCACGACGACGACGTCGTACGTGTTCACCATCTGATCTTACCAGCAAACCCGGGAACAGGGAGCAGGACAGCCTTGGCTTGATCGCCAGAACCGAGCAAAGTGATTGGTGAACGGACCGGTGCGGGGATGGACAACGCCCCTTTCTGGTCATTTTTCGGGCTTCAGGATGTGCCGTAACTCTGCCAGGCGGACACTACTCCGGTTTGTACTTCTGATGACAAGTCTCACACGTAGTGAGAATTTGATCGCTGATATCGTTCAGCGCGTTAGCGTCTTTGGCATTCGCCGCTTTGAATGCCGCCGCCCCGGCATCCACGAGAGCCTTGGCATCCTTCATCCACTCATCTTTGTCCTTCGCGCGTCCAGCAATCATAAGGAGGTTCCCGGATTCGGCCAGCATCAGGGCGCTGTTCTGTATTGTCGCCCATTCTGAATCGTTTTTTGGAGCTTCGTTCGAGATCTTGAAAATCGCATCCGACGTGGGGATCACCATCGCTCGCATCAACTGAAGTGTGGTCCCCACCGGCTGGAACGTGGGCGCTTGAGCCAACGCCGTACCTGCCAAGACAAGAATCATGATACCGATCGTTCGCATCGGGCCTCCATGGGCACGAAGTTGGCGGTTCACTAGCGGCGGTTAAAATAGTTAGGAACTTTGGTGAGGTCTGTGCCGGAAATCACAAACCAGTGTGACCCCTGTCACATGCTCCGATTTCCGCATTTTCGATTCATACACAGAGAAAAAGGGAAAACGCAGTTAGAGAAGCAACTAGAGAGACTTCACCAGCTCCGTGGATAGCACGCGCGCTTTCTCCGCTAGATTCTGTGCGCGAATCCAGTCGTCGGCGAGAATCGCTTCGTGGGCCTGGCCGAGGAAGCCGCTGACTTTTTCTACCAAGTCTTTCTGAGCGTCACTGAGCTGCTTGCCCGTCGCGAGC
>JBGPXQ010000040.1:0-11920 GCA_041492805.1 Terriglobia bacterium
CGAACGAGGAGCGCCGTCTTGCGCGCCTTGAGCACTTCAACAGCGTGCGCGTAGCTGTTGCGGACACAGGAGCCGGCATCGCTGCGGAGTATCATCAGGAGATTTTTGAGGAGTTTGTCCGTGTGGACCGCTCCTCCTCCGGCATGGGGCTCGGCTTGGCCATCGTGAAGCGGCTAATCCAGGCACACCGGGGCAAAATCTGGGTGGACAGCGAAATAGGCCGTGGATGCACGTTTACTCTTCTGCTCCCCACGGACACGGAATAGCAGAGTTTCCAAGAAATAGAGAGGAAGGATTCTGCATGACAGTCAAGGAACGCATCCTGGTTGTGGACGACGAGCCGAGTATCCGCAAGTACCTGCAGACGTTGCTGGAAGTGGACGGCTACGAAGTGAATACCGTCAATTCAGGCAACGAAGCATTGGCCTTGCTGGTCAACGGCGACCGGCCCGACCTTATTATTTTGGATGTACTGATGCCGGAGATGGACGGTGTGGAAACCCTGCGGCGGATGATGCAGATGGATCGCAGTCTTAACGTTGTCATGCTCTCCTGCTCTAACGAAGTGACTACGGTCGTCGATGCTATCCGCATCGGCGCAAACGACTACCTGACCAAACCATTCGAAAAATCCGAACTCGACGCGGCCATGCTGAAGTGCCGCCAGAAGCGTGAACTCCGCCGGGAAAATGACGCGCTGCGCGACTATTGCGACCATCTCACCGAGGATTTGAGCTTTTTGGCGGCCAGTCCGCAGATGGTCAAAATCCGCCAACAAATCCTGCAGATTGCCCCTGTGGATGTGCCGGTGTTCGTCGCCGGCGAAAGCGGCGTGGGCAAAGAAGTGGTGGCGCGGATGATCCACATGCGTTCGCCGCGCGCGAGCCAGCCTTTCATCAAGGTGAACTGCGCGGCTCTGCCCAGCGAACTCCTGGAGTCGGAACTCTTTGGCTACGAGCAGGGCGCCTTTACGGGTGCGATGCGTGCCAAGCCCGGCAAATTCGAAATGGCCAACAAGGGCACGATCTTCCTCGATGAAATTGCGGAGATGAGTCCCCAGCTCCAAGCCAAAATGCTGCATGTTTTGCAAGATCATCAGTTCAACCGGCTAGGCGGTCGCCAACTGGTGCAATGCGACGTGCGCGTTTTGGCCGCCACGAACGTAAACGTCCGGGAGGCCATTCAGTCCGGCCGCTTCCGCGAGGACCTGTACTACCGGCTGAACGTCTTCTCCATTACTGTGCCGCCGTTGCGTGAGCGCACCCGCGAGATCCCGCTGCTCTTCCGGCACTTCTTGGGGAAGTACAGCGAGAAATTCCAAAAGCAGGCTATGGAGCCTTCCAACAACTTGATTGAAGCGGCCATGAATTACCCCTGGCCGGGCAATCTGCGCGAGCTTGAGAACTTTGTGAAGCGCTACGTGATTCTGCAGGATGACGAAGGCAGCTTCCGCGAGTTACTGGAAATGGCAGCCACTCGCCAGCGCACCTCGCCGCGTGATGATGGTGCGCCGCAGAAGGAGCAGGGGCTGAAAGCGTTGGTGCGCGGGTTGAAGGACGAAGCGGAAATGGAAGCCATTGCCGACGCACTGGAGAAAACCAACTGGAGCCGCAAAGAAGCAGCACGCATGCTTGGGATCAGTTACAAAGCGCTGCTCTACAAGATGCGGCAGTTTAAGCTGGATGCGGGGAGGGCCCCCCGCTCGGCTCCAGCCTCACCGGTTGCGCGCAACAGCTAAAGCAATCGAGTGAAAAGGGTTGCATATTTAGGGTAGAGCGGTCGCAATGCAAGCGATTCGATGCCCGAAGTGTAGATTGTTCGCAGAGTTCGATTTCAAGCTAAAAAGTACGGATGTGCTGGAAAATGCAACGGGTCAGGTCCCATTGATGAAAATTGGCTCTTGCAGATTGTATCCAAACGGGTTATGTAGGTAGCCGCGGGGGGCCCTCCACAGGGTTGTGGTTGGCCTGAAGCAGGCAACGGACCGAAAATGGCTTCCCAGCCTGCCTTACTTTGGAATAGGGATTGCTACTCTCACTGAATGGCGGAGTGGGTGCAAACTGTGAATCTAAGCCGGGGGATATAGGAATATGACGGAGCGACGCATTGCTCGCCGGTATGAACTGTCCCTTCCCGTCGTTGTTCGCTCTCCAATCGAACGACAAGCAGAATCGCGTAACGGCCAGACGCGCGATATCTCAACTCGGGGCGTTTACTTTCTGATCGAAGAGGACATGGCGCCCGGAACTGAGCTCGATTTCACACTCACGCTACCGGCAGAAATCACCCGCGGCACCGAAGTCTTCATTCGAGCCCACGGACGAGTGGTTCGTGTGGAACGTAAGTCGGAGGACGGCACCGACAAGTTGGGCATCGCGGCGGTCATCGAAAAGTATGACATCATCCGAGCGGAACCTGTCGCATCTTAATTCCTCCACGCCGGTGCTTGCCGGACCTCACATCCTTGTTCCATCCTTGGTGCTGCAACAGTAGAATCCAAATGGTTACTTTCGGGGTGAGATGAAGAATCGTCTCCATTGGCTCGTCCTGCTTGCTGTCGCCCTCATCATCAGCATCGGCATCACTCATGGCGAATTCTTTTTTTTTGGCGACGAAATGCGCCATGCCATGACCGGGGTTTTCTTTCGCGACGCGATGGTGGACCAGCCGTGGAGCAATCCCGTTCAGTACGCATACGAATACTATGCAAAGTACCCCGCGCTCGGGCTGCTGTATTGGCCGCCGCTGTTTCACATAGTCGAAGGGTTTTTTTTCCTGGTGTTCGGCATCTCCGTGCTGGCGAGCCGGCTGACCATGTTGGCCTATGCCCTGGTTGGAGTCTTCTTCTGGTACAAGATAGCTGAGCGCGAGGGCCCGCAACCCCGCGCTTTGGCCTCTGCGTTCATGTTTCCCCTGCTGCCGTTCATGCTGCAATACGAGCGCGTAACCATGCTGGAGGTCCCTTGCGTGGCTACTTGCATGGTCGCTCTTTATTTTTGGCAAAGCTTTATGCGCGAGGAGCGAGCGAGGGACCTCTGGTGCTTCGCGGCATTCCTGAGCGCCTCTTTATACACCAGCCAGAAGGCGGCCTTTCTGGCGTTTTTTGTCGTGCTGCACTTCCTGGTGGAAGGGCGTTGGAAACTACTGAAACGCTGGGACGTTTGGGCGGCGGGAATCTTGAGCGTGGCCTGCGTTGTTCCCTGGTATCAATTCGCGCTGGCCAAGCTCTCGTTTTCCTATGAGCGCGTGGCGGGACAGGGCTTTCAGCATGTCGAGACGGTTCACCATCTCACCTACTACCCGAAACGCATCATCCCGCAAGTGGGAATGCTCTTGGGCATTTTGGGAATGGCCGGGTCCGTCTGGGCGATGCTCCGGGCGCGGAAGGAGCACCGCTTCTTCCTCGTCTGGATGGTCGCCAGCCTTGTTTGCTTCACGCTGATCCAGGAAAAGTCCATTCGGCACACCATGATTTGGATTCCCGTGCTGGTGTATTTTGCGCTCGTCACTGTGGAAAATTTGGTACCACGCAGGGACTGGGTCATCGCAGCGTTTTGTGTGCTCGCCGCCTACTCGTTGGTGAAAGCCTTGCGCATGGAAACGCCGAAACTATTCGGGATCGAACCAATCGCTCAGTACCTCTCCAAGCAACCGGAGTCCGATGTCCTCTACTATCAGGGTTTCCTCAATGGCGACTTCATCTTCTATGTCCGCAAGTATGACCCGCAAAAACGTCGTTTGATTGCCCGGGAAAAACAGATTGTTGCTACCAAGGTCAACGTGGGCTATGGCACGCGCACAATCCTGCACACTCCGGAAGAAGTGATTCAAATGTTCCAGGAATGGGGGATCCGCTATGCAGTGGTGGAGAACCAGGAGTTCATCGCCGGTCTCAGCCCGGTGCGAATGGCTCTTCTGTCGGACCGATTCGAAGCGATCCGCTCGTACGACATTCACTCCACCGTCGCAACCTTCAGGAACCGGAGGATTACCATCTATCGCATGAAAGGCGACTTGAAGCCTTCCGAGGCCACCGTCACACTGCCCATGATGACACTGCGCGAAGACATCAAGGTGCACGTGAATCGCTTGGCCGGACACCCCTGGCCGAAGTGACGTGCTAATTTTCTCGCGACGGAAAACTTAGGCGTTTGATCCGCGGCGCGCTCAAGCGGTCGTAGGCCGCGAAGCTTTGCGCGCCAGACGCGCACCACGCGCGCGGTCCGATGCAGCGGTAGCCATGAAGAGTCACTCGAGTTGGTACGGCCTGAAATGGATGGGAGCCACTCGGTGTACAATGCCGCCTGCGTGGGAGTCACAAGCTGAGATCCTCGATGAAACTGGGCCCGCTGTGGAGTGCGCTTCTCGGAAAGCGCATGACTCAACGTCTCCTAAAACTAATCCTGCCCGACTTGGTGTGGAATCAGGAGATTTACGGCGCCTGGCTGCGGCGCTACGTTTCCAAAGACGTGAAGTGGCTGGATGCGGGCAGTGGTTGGCGAATCCTGGGCGAGGACCTGGATAAGATTGAGGACGAGCTGGTTGCCAGCGTAAGCACAGTGGTGGGAACAGACTTGACACTGGACAGTCTCGCCAAGCATAGAAACATTCAGCAGCGCGTATGTGCAAGTCTCGACTCACTCCCTTTTGCCGACGGAAGCTTTGAGTTGGTGACCTGCAACATGGTGGTGGAGCATCTGCCTGATCCCCGGACTTCGCTCCAGGAATTGACCCGGGTTCTTTCTCCCAATGGAGTACTCATCATCCACACGCCCAACACTTTGAGCTACCCAGTATTCTTGAACCGAACCGTGGTGAAATTTTTGCCGCGAAGCCTGGTGATGCGGCTGATTCGGGTGACTGAAAACCGGCCGGAAAGCGACGTTTTTCCCACGTTCTACCGCGCGAATTCCCTGAACAAGCTCAGGCAAATAGGCCGCGACCTGCATCTCGTCGAGGAGTCCAGCCGTGTCTTGACCGCGCCTCAACCCCTGTTCAGATTTTTTGCTCCCGTGGCGTTCTTGGAATTGCTACTGATGCGCGCCACCATGTCCCGGGCTTTCCGCGGCTTTGGGGCTACACTCTTGGTGGCCTTCAGGAAACATTCCGTCGGCGAGCTTGCGCTTGCCCCAGGACGGATTCCGTCTCTCCCAGGATCCTCTCAACCGGGGGAGAGAGCTGCGACGTCAGTGCAGGCCAGGCCGAACGAAAAAAGCTGACTTTGGCTGATGGCACGTCCATGTCCGTGCGCCAGCCGGTGGCGGTTCGCTACGAAACGCTCTTATGTACGGGGACTGTTCGCCGGTTATTCCAAGCAACGAGGGTGCAAGCGGGTCGTGCTGCAATTTTTGTTGCAACCGCGGGGCGAACGTCCTACCATTTTCTCCCCCGCTCAGGGATTGGGGAATCCGCAAGTGATTTTGCTCGCGGAGGGTTCCGATGAAAGTTAAAGACCTGATCGCGTCCCGCAAGGAAGTGTATAGCATCCCCGCGGACATGACCGTGCATGACGCCGCGCGCTATTTGCGCGAAAAGGGCGTGCGCGCCGTCGGCGTCTGCGACTCCGCCGGCAAACTGGTCGGCTGCGTCTCCCAGTCGGATATTTCCGACAAAGTCGCTTCGGAAAACAAGTGCCCGGCGTGGATGCGCGTCACTGAGATCATGTCCACGGATCTGGTGCTGACCACGCCCGAAACTTCCCTGGACGACTGCATGCGCATGATGGACGAGCATGGCATCTTCCACCTGCTGGTGCTGGACGAAAAAAAGAGCTACCGCGGGATGATCTCTGTGGCCGACCTGCTGCGCGTGATCGCCACGGACCACAAGGACCGCGCGGATATGCTCGAGTCCTACATTTTTCCCCAACGCTAAACAACAGACCGGGTTGGCTTCTCTTGCCGCTACGCCTGCCCGCGGGACGATTTCTCTTCCTGCGGCGCGCCGGCTGGACCCTGTTCCTATCTCAGTTCATCGTGTTGAGCTTTTCAGTTAAGAACGTTTCCGAGGCAAGTCAATTGCCAGACAGGATTCGAGCATTTATACTTCTTCTTCGGATCACTTTGTTTTTCGCCTTCACGAACTTTGGGCAAGACCGGAGTCACTCAAGGAGCGATGGACCCCGCTGATGACCAGCCAGACTCTGTTCTATGTCGTCGCCATCTCGGTAATTTGGTTGCTCTTCCGCCCCCTGAGGAACTTCAAGTTACGACAGGCGCTGATGCTCCTCATCAGCTACCTGCTCTATGCGAGTTGGGGCTTGCGATTTCTGGGTCTGCTGGTCGGCAGTTCCTTGCTGAATTATGTGTGGGGAGTTTATTTGCGGCGGCAGCCATCCGCCGCGAGACTATGGGGCGGCATTTTTCTGAACATTGCCTTCCTCAGCACGTTCAAATATCTTCCCGCCATCTCGCTCCTGTTGCCACACACTTCCTGGAGCGGCGTTTTTGCCGGCATCGTATTGCCAGTGGGGATTTCGTTCTGGACTTTTCAGGCGCTCTCCTATTTGCTTGATGTGTACCGGGGAGATGAATTACAGCCTTCCTTGTTGGAATTCCTGCTGTACATGGCCTTCTGGCCGACCGTGCTTTCCGGCCCAATATGCCGCCTGCCAAACCTGCTCCCGCAGTTTCGCGAGTCCCCCAAAGCGTCTGGCGAGGACGTCCGCTCTGGACTA
Organism: Terriglobia bacterium; assembly: GCA_041492805.1. GTDB lineage: Bacteria > Acidobacteriota > Terriglobia > Acidiferrales > UBA7541 > Palsa-360. The sequence continues at coordinate 6,677 of JBGPXQ010000040.1, forward strand.
GACCGCATTTGCCTTGGGCTGGTTATGACGACGCTGGGGCAAGCCCTGGCCAGCGGTGTTCAACTTGGGCAGGGTTTGGATGGTGCGTTTGACCGGATCTCGCGGGGGTGGACAGGACTCGATGTCTGGTGTATGGCCATTGGCTATGGATTTGAATTGTTTCTTAATTTCGCGGGCTACTCTCACCTGGTCATCGGGGCCGCTCGACTCTTCAGCATCCGCCTGGATGAAAACTTCGACCGTCCTTATCTGGCCACTACCCCGTCGCAATTCTGGACGCGCTGGCACATGTCTCTGTCATTCTGGATTCGTGATTACCTCTTTCTTCCCCTGGTGATGGTGCGGCGAGAGAAGTGGTGGCGAAATGTTACTCTCGTTGTGTCGATGATTGTATTCGGATTGTGGCACAAGGGCAGCGTACTCTTTGTTGGCTGGGGCTTCTATCAGGGTGTGTTGCTCGTCCTTCATCGACAGGGCCAGCAATTACAGCGCCGGCTGGCATCGCCACCGCCCGCGTGGATCGTCGGGCCCCTCTCTTGGCTTCTCACGTTTGGCGCCATTTGCCTGGGATGGATTTTGTTCCGGGCGAACGATGTAGCGCAGGCGCTGGCCATGTTGCGCGCGGCCGGAACACCGAGCGCGTATTTAAGCCACATGCTGCCCGCCAGTCTGTACTTCCTGGTCTTTGCCTGCGTGTTCGGTTACTTCGGCGTGGTGGGAGCAGATCAATTGCGGCGAAAGTATCTCGGGGCGGTGGAGTTGCCGATCGAAATCCGATGTGCGCTCTATTCCATAGCGTTTTATGTCGGCATTTTGCACATGGCGCAAACTCAGGCATTTATCTACTTTCAATTCTGATGAAGCGATTCTCACTGATCGTCCGCGGCGTGTTCGGGTTCGTCATTTTTGTCTTCGTTCTCGAATTCTGCGCTCGGGTCGATGATGCCTTGAGCTATGGCGCTGCATTCTGGCCGCCGTACAACCGGGAGATCCTCGAAATGAGGGACAGCATTGGCAAGCGAGGTCGACCCGGAGCACGCTATCAAAAATGGCAGTTGAACAGTTTGGGGTATCGCGGTCCCGAACTTCGTTCCGGCACCACGCGGATTGCTTGTTTCGGTGCCTCCGAGACGTTCGGTCTGTATGAAGCCGAAGGCCAAGAATACCCACGGCAACTGGAGCGGCAATTGAATGCTCGGGTCGGCGGGAACATGTTCCAAGTTGTCAACGTGGCTTACGTTGGAGAGACGGTAGCCACCGCCACACTTCGAGTCCCGGAGATCGTCGATCAAATACATCCTGCGTACGCCATCCTCTATCCTTCCGCCGCGGCATACATTTGGCTACCCTGGGTCAGGGAGGGTCCGGCCCCGGCCCCGGCCACTTCGGCTCTACCAGACACCACGCCACCTCCTGTGCGTTTCGAGTGGAGGATTCGGGAGCGATTTCGCAACTTGCTAAAGCAGGCGCTGCCGGCGATCGTTCAAACCAAGCTACGGCAGCGGGAGATTAACGCAGCGGTGGGCAACTATTCCGTCATGGACAGCGTACCGCAAGAAAATGTCCTTCGCTTTCGGAGGGATATGTCGCGGTTGGTTGCGACGTTGCGAGCGGCTGGAGTTGAACCCGTGTTGGTCACGCACGCAACCGCTTTTGGAAAGGCCCTTTCTGAAAGTGATCGCGACCTGCTGGTGGCATGGCGAAAGTTTTATCCCATGCTGAAGGAGGGAGGGTTCCTTGACATGGAGAAGCGCATGAATGACGCCATCCGGGATCTTGCCAGGCAAGAACACGTTGTACTTGTAGATGCGGCAAGCGAAATTCCACCCGGACGTGAGAATTTTGCCGACTTTTCCCATTTCACGACGCCGGGGGCGGCAATCATGGCCTCGCGCCTCGCTGATGGACTGCAACCAATGATCGATGCACAGTTGCGGCAGGACAGCTCGAATCTGCCGCAGCGCCCGGCGGCACCATCAGCCCGAAACTAATTAGAATATTCGCACACGTGGCCCGAAATGATAAGGAAGGTCGCCTCGAAATCAGTTTCTCTGCTGTAACATGCCAGCGTACGAATCACGAGCAATGGAACCATGAGCAAGAATAAATCGCCACACACCCTGCCTTTTCGGACTCTGCCCGAGGCGCTGTTTGCCGCTCCTCCAGACAGAGAATTCGTCACCATGTGGAAGAGCGAGGATGAGATCCAGTCAGTCACATTTGGAGAGTTCAGAAGTCAGGCACTAGGGCAAGCGGGATTCCTACGGTCCCACGGTGTCCAGACGGGCGATACTGTCGTTCTCATCATGCCGCAGGGCATTCCATTGATGGCTGCATTCGTGGGAGCAATGCTCTTGGGTGCAGTTCCCGCAATCCTGGCCTATCCGAATTTTAAAGTGGAACCAACGAAGTACCGCTTCGGACTCAAAGGCGTTACAGCCAATTTGAAGGCCCGTCTCATGCTGGTGGACCAGGATTTCCCCGAGGAGCTGATGCAGCATGTATCCGTGGAAGGAGCTGCTCGGTTGGTGCGCTGCGAAAGTGGAGCTTCGTTGCCAGGGACGGCAGATGCCTTGCACGAACTTGATCCTGGTCAGTTGGCATTTATCCAGCACTCCGCAGGCACGACTGGCTTACAGAAGGGGGTTGCGCTGTCCCACAAGGCAGTCTTAACGCAGATAGGCCTTCTGGCACCAGCGCTGCGGATCACCGTCGATGATCGCATTTACAGTTGGCTGCCGCTGTACCACGATATGGGCTTGATCGCCTGTTTCATGCTGCCGCTGGTTTGCCACACGCCGCTGGTCATGCAATCGCCCACGGATTGGGTGATGCAACCGGCAACGATGCTCGAGCTGATTTCGGCTTATCGATGCTCCTTGGCCTGGATTCCAAACTTCACGCTACAGTTCTTGGCCCGCCGCGTGCGGCCGGAGGATCGTTCAAGGTTTGACCTCTCCTGTCTGCGAGCACTCATTAACTGCTCAGAACCAGTCCGCGCTTCCAGCATGGACGAATTTCTGGCCGCCTACCCCATGGCTGGTCTACGTCCCAACGTCTTGCAAAGCTGCTACGCCATGGCCGAGACAGTTTTTGCGGCCACGCAATCGGATGTAAGCAAGGCGGGGCCTTGTCGAACCTGGGTGGACGGTGAGTCCTTTCGGAAGCAGAAGCGCGTCCGCTCCGTTGCGAAAGATTCACCTGGGGCTGTTTGCCTGGTCTCGTCCGGATCTTGTCTCCCCAACACGCAGGTCCGCATTGTTTCGCCTGAGGGAACCCAGCTTGACCCCGGCGGCGTTGGTGAAATCATCATTCGTTGTGACTCGATGCTGGATGGCTACTACAACCGCCCCGACTTGACAGCCAAAGCTCTCCGTCATGGTTGGTACTGGTCAGGAGATCTGGGATTCCTGCTGGATGGCGAGCTGTATGTGATCGGCAGGAAAAAGGACCTCATCATCGTCGCCGGCGAAAACATCTATCCGCACGACGTCGAGGAAATTGTTTCCGCTCACCCCGCGATCTACGATGGCAGGGTCGTGGCCTTCGGGCAATACAACCCGACACTGGGGACGGAGGAGATTGTGGTCGTGGCGGAAGTGCGCAAGGAAGACGATCTGCAGAAAGACCTGGGAATCGACCGCGCGCTGAGGACCGCGATCTCTTCGGAACTCGGGGTGGGGGTTGGTCCTATCTACTTGAAACCTCCCCGATGGATCGTGAAGAGCACGGCGGGGAAACCGGCACGTTCGACGACTCGGGAAAAGCTTATGTCCGAGCATGCCGAATTGCGGGTGCAAGGAGAACTAACCTGATGTCCGAACAGCATAAGCAAATGATCGAATTCATTCAGCGCGAGGTAATGCGGCGCCCGGACACGCACATCGAAGAGAGCACGCCGCTGGTCTCATCGGGGTTGATTGACTCGCTGGCCCTTGTCGATATCCTGATGAAACTCGAAGACCTGACGAGCATGAGAATTCCTGCTGGAAAGGTTCAGGCCAAAGACATGGACACCGTCAACCTCATGTTTTCGACGGCCCAACGCGTGGGAAAGCCAAAGAAATAACCTACTCGGGACTCCGTGCACACCGTATTGTTTTCTTACGATTGTGCTTCCGGGGGCAGCAGATACGTAGGCCCGCCGGCACGCACACGGCTCAGCAACAGCGCGCCAATCATGAAAAATAGCATGATGGACAATATGGCCATGCGCTGGTTGCCGCCTGTTCTCCTCGAAACTTCTCCAAAGAGAATTGGGCCCATCACTGCCGAAGCTTTCCCCACCAGCGAGTAGAACCCGAAAAAGTCCGCTTCCTTGTGCTTGGGGATCAGCGTGGACATGAACGCCCGCGAGGCCGCCTGAATGGCGCCCAGCCCGGTTCCAGCCATCACCGCCACAATCAGAAACCCTTGCTTGCTCTGGACAAAGTATGCCGCCGCTGCCACCAGCGACCACTGCACCAGCATCAGCAGCACCACGCGTTTGGGACCCAGGCGGTCGGTGGGCCTTGCCCACAGGTAGGCTCCGGCCAGCGCGGAGACCTGCACCACAAGGAACATCAGAATGTTCTGGGTATCGGAGAAGCCCAGGGTCTTGCTGGCAAATCCCGCGGCGAAATAAATCACGGTGTTCACGCCGTCTTCATAGAAAACATAGGCAAAGAGAAACAACCGCATCGACCGCATCTGCGGCTTGAACAGAATCTCCTGCAGCGTGCGCCAGGACTCTCGCACGCCGGTGACGGCCGCCGCCTGCACGCCGAGTTTTGCCGAGGCTTCCCGCGGCAAGTAGAGAAACGCGGGCAATGAAAAAAACAGGAATGCTGCGGCTATCACCAGATAGGTCACGTTGAACAGCTTCAACCGCACCAGCGGGTAGGCTAGCGCCAGGCCGAGCAGCGAGCCGACGTATCCTGTTGCAAAGCCCCAGCCAGAGACGCGACCCTGGTGATCGAGCGGGGCGATTTCCGGCAGGTAGGCGTTGTAGAAGACGATGCCGCCCTCAAACGCAACGTACGACACCAGCGTTACCGCAAAGCCCCACCAGAGCATTCCCGGCAACACCGTGGGGAACAGGCAAACGGCCGCCACCGAGGTTAGCGTGTACGCAATCAGCAGCCGTTTGCGCACGCCGGCACGGTCGGCGATGGCCCCCATGACCGGCGAGCTGACGGCAACGAATAACATAGAGACGGAAATGATCCGCCCCCACCACAGGTCGCCCAAACCACGCTCGTTGCC
>JBGPXQ010000066.1:0-10312 GCA_041492805.1 Terriglobia bacterium
CCCCCACGCGCTCGTGCCTCGCACGCGGTGGCTTCCCCGTAGAGACAACGGCGGGCAACTTCTTTCCTAAACACAACGAGCAAGCCCCCACATAGGCCGCTGCGGTCCGCTCCTCGCGCTACACGCGCTGCGGTGCGGTCCTCGCTACTCGGTTGCGGCGCGCACGGCCGATGCCGCGTAGATCGAGCGTGGTGGAAGTGAAAGTGCCGGGTGAGGTGGGAGCAATTCAGCGGCCAAACAACGGGCCTGTGCGGGTGCCCGCTGTCCCGCCCGGGCGCGCACCGGAAAGCGTGCGCCGGGACAAACCATCCGGCGCACCCGTGAGCGCGCAACGGTCTCCTGCAGCGGGCACCCGGCCATGCCCTCAGCCCGGCGATCGACGCCTCAGCCCGAGTGCCGCGAAGAACGGCAGAAAAAGCACGGACACCCCACAATGTCACGGTGTCCAGCAGCGCGCGCGGCCATCTTCGCCATCCACGCGGAGCGCCGCATATCGGCAACCTCTGCGCGGCGCAAGCGAATCCATCCGGCGAGAGTGAGACCTACAGCACGAGGCGGAATCACATCGGCAGAAAGCTCGAAGTCGGACAGATCGCGAATCCCCGGCGGACGCCCGCGAGGGTTGCCACTGCGGCCCTTTTCCCACGGCGTCAGGTTCTCGCGTCGCCCACGGAGAGGCGGGCGACGCGGAAACTCATCCCGAGGATCCATTGCAGCGGCCAACGCGAGCCCCAGTCTAGCCCACTGTTACACCCACTGATACTTGCCGTTGCAGGCACAGCGGACAGCGGCGCACAATCCCCACAGGCCCCGCCGATCGCGAGAAGCCGGAAGCTGTCGCAACCCGCCGCGCCACCCACAACCACACACGGCGCGGCGGACCCCCTCAATGCCCAAGCCCCGCGATCGCATCAAGCACCGCGCCTACGCCAACGCCTGGTATCGCCGCAACAAAAAATCGGTCCTCAAAAACCTCCGAGAGAAACGCGCCGCTGCAACGCCCGAGAAAAAAGCCGACCGCGCCAACTATGGACGCAGATGGTGGAGCGCCAACTCCGCGCGCATGTCCGACCACCGACAGCGCATGGCAGAAATCGAAAAACGGCTGACGCAGGGCGTCACGCGCCAGATGGAAGACGACGGCCTCACCATCGTTCGGCTGGACACTGGCGAAACATGGTGGAGCGGCCCCGGCGCAGCGCGAGAGCGCCGCCTGGAGCAGATCGCAGACGGCCTGCTGCGGGCGGCGGAACGCCGTGGACACCGTGGACACCAACACGCTCGGTGTCCACAATTCCATTGGACACCACGCCCGCAAGGGGGTATAACCACACAAATGCAAGGACACCAGAAAGCCCGCCCCACAATATCTAGCGTTCAATCCCTTGCCTAATGCATTGGTTTGGCTATACTGCTGTGTCATACGTTAGCTTCCTCGCAAGCGCGGGTGAGAACGACTGGCGCGATTCCCGGCCGGACCAGGATCGGGTGCGGGTTCTACACGCCGTCGCCATAGCGCTGGCTTTGGCGCGTCGGCGACTTGGAGCCCGCCGGAGTAGAGAACTGGCGGCTGCCCACATGCCCCGGTACCTGAAGTATGATCTGTGAGGCGCTCCCGTGCTGATGCGCCGCGGGGGATGCGATTGGACTTTGCGGCGCGGGAAGGTCACTCTGCACCAAGAGATCGAAAAGGGACGCGGGTCTGCCCGTCAGGTCGCCGTCATCGGCGGCTCCGCTTCTGGTTTTTTCACCGCATCTCTTCTGGCGCGCGCCGGTTGCTCCGTGGAAGTCCTCGAGCGGTCCGAGCAGCTCGATCCGGCGCCCCGCACGCTGATCGTCACCAGCCACATGCGCACCCTGCTGGGCGACGTGGGCGAGCGCGCCGTCATCAACGAAATCCGCAAGTTTGAACTTTTCACCGATGGACGTGCCGCGCATGTTCCCCTCGACCGTCCGGACCTGATCATCGAGCGCTCGCGATTGATTCGTGGTCTTGCCGAACAGGCGCAGAGCCAGGGCGCAAAGGTTTCATTCGGCAACCGTTTCGTATCGCTTGAAAGTAACGGAAGCGGCTTGCGCGTTGCTGTCGAACGCACCCGTGACGCCCGCACGGATGAACTGCACGCCGACGTTGTTGTCGGGGCCGACGGTGCGCTCTCCCGCGTCGCGCAGGCTGCCGGATGGCCGCGTCAGCCGACCGTTCCCTTGGTCCAGGCCATCGTCCGCGTCCCCTCAGACATGTCCCTGGACACTGTGCGCGTTTGGTTCGTGCCGGACGACACTCCCTACTTTTATTGGCTGATTCCTGAATCGCGCGAGCGCGCAGTCCTCGGTCTGATCGGTGAAGACGGCCAGGAAACGCGACGTTGTCTCGAGCGCTTCATGGAAAAGCGTGGGTTCACGCCGCTTGCGTTTCAAGGGGCGCGCATTCCGGTGTACGACCGCTGGACGCCGGTGGAGCGCCGCGTTGGGGCAGGACGCGTATTCCTGGTCGGCGACGCTGCAGGGCAGGTGAAGGTTACCACCGTCGGAGGGATCGTCACCGGTTTCCGGGGCGCGCTTGGCGTCAGCGAAGCAATTCTCAATGGAGGCGAAAGCCGCGAGCTCCGCTCCTTGCGCCGCGAACTCGATTTGCACCTTCTGATACGCCGCACAATTCACCAGTTCAAGCAAGCCGATTACAGCCGCCTCGTGGATCTAATGAATGCTTCGGCGCGCCGGTCGTTGAGCCAGTACACGCGCGATGAGGCGGCACGCGTCCTCTGGCACATTACCCTGAGCCAACCGCGCCTCCTGCTGCTCGGCCTTCGCGGGCTGCTCTCCGGCGGCTCGATCCTGCCCAAGAATCGCAATTGACAAGGCCGGGCGCGTGGACACGCGCGCTCTCCCCGAGTAAACTCCGCGTGGCTGTATGTTATTCAGGCGGGCTGCAAGTCGCCGACGCGCCAAAGCCAGCACTATGGCGACGGCGCGTAGAGCCCACAGCCGACCTTGGGAAGAAATAGGTGAGACGCGTGAAGATCCTGGGCATTTCTGGACTCGCGCACGATTCCGCCGCGGCGTTGCTCTCCGACAACGGCATCATTGCCGCGATGGAGGAGAGCAAGCTGGTTCGGATGCGCACGGCAGCGGGGATTCCGCGCGAAGCGATTCGGTATTGTCTGACGCGAGCGGGCACCGGATGGAGCGGCATCGAATGCGTGGCCGTGGCCAGCCGCCCGCTCCGCGCATGGGTCCGGCAGGCTTGGCTGCGCACGCGGCTGACGCCATTTGCGCCGGTTCCGAGCGGCTACTATCAGACCAAGGCCCTCGGCGAGCTGGGCCGCGAACTAAACAATGGCCGCCTGCTCCATTTGCTCGGCGAGTCACCGAATCTCCGCGTCCTGAATCTCGAACATCACCTCTGCCACGCCGCCAGCGCCTTCTACGCGTCAGCAGCCGATCGCGCAGTTGTGCTTACACTTGACGAGCAAGGTGATGGCCGCTCCGGGTCTGTCGCAATCGGCGAAGACACGCGACTGCGTATCGTTCGCTCGATTCCATTCCCGCATTCGCCTGCCTGGATTTTTTCCCAGGTCACGGACCTGATCGGTTTCGAGCCCCATGCCGATGAGCACAAGACGCAATGGCTTGGCCTCGAAGGCGAGCCCGTATTCGAGAATCTTTTTCTCGAGCTATTCCAGAGCTCTGCAGGCAAATCGCCTCGCCTTGCGGCGAGTTACTTTAACAAGGGACTCGCGGGTCGCATTGCCTTTTCACCTAAATTCTATCGGGCCGTTGGGTTGGATCCCGCCGTCGGCAAAGCTGCGGAGAGCGGGGCACCCCGCCCCCAGATTCCGGAGCCGCTTCGCAAGCAGCTCGCCGCGAGCGTCCAGCAGGCTTGCGCCAAGGTTGCTGCGGAGCTTGCCGAGCGGTACCGCAAGCAAACCGGTGCGAAGTCGCTGTGTCTGGCAGGAGGATTGTTTCTGAACCCCGTGGTGGTTTCGCACGTCGAAAAAAATACGGGATTCGATGACGTTTTCGTTCAGCCCGCTGCAGGAAACGAAGGCACAGCATTGGGCGCCGCATGGTATGTACGCCACCACATGCAGGGAAAGCCGCGCCAGGCTCCGGCAGCCCAGCTTGATTGGGGGCCGAGCTATACCAATCAAGAAATCAAGCAAGTATTGGACAATTGCAAAGCACGCTACCGGTTCCATGTGAGCGAAGAACAAACGCTGGAAGAAACCATACAATTGCTCGCCGCTGGGAAAATCGTGGCGTGGTTTCACGGCGCCGCCGAATTCGGCCCGCGCGCGCTGGGGAACCGCAGCCTGCTGGCTTCTCCCTGGGCGCCCTACGTCAGGGAGAACCTGAATGAATATGTGAAGCACCGCGAAGCATTTCGTCCGTTCGCGATTTCTGTTACGTCCGAACGCGTTGCGGAATTCTTTGACTACACGCCATCCGCGTACTTCATGGCTACGCTCGGCTTCGCCAGGCCGGAATCTGCCCGCCTGCTTGATGGGTTTCTCCTGCCGCGCGGGCACGTGCGTTTGCATGTGGTCAAGCGTGCGGTGAACCCGCTACTTTGGCGGCTGCTCGATCGATTCGGCCAGCTTGCTCCGGCGCCGATGCTCGTGAACACCTCGTTCAACCTGTTCGGTGAGCCGTTGGTCGTTGCGCCGCGGGATGCCGTGCGCAGCTATTTCTGTTCCGGCATCGATGCGCTCATCATCGGAAGCTTCTCACTCGGGAAATCCTGACCGTGTGCCATCCGCAACACCCGCGTGGCATTTCCACTTCCCTCAGGGATGCGATTGGGCGAGAATCGTTTCGCGCAGAATTAGGCTTGGGATAGAGTTCGCAAGAGGGGGAAATCTCGCGTGAAATTAGCGGTGATCGGGTGTGGGTATGTGGGATTGGTTTCGGGCAGTTGTCTCGCCGAGGCGGGACATGATGTCGTCGCTACCGATAACGACGCGTCTCGCATCGCCAGTTTGCAGGCTGGCAAGATCCCCATTTATGAACCGAACCTCGACAAAGTTCTCGATACCGTGGTGCGGGAAGGGCGCCTGCGATTCACGCCTGATTGCGCCGAAGCGGTGCGCGGCGCCGATGTCGTCTTCATCTGTGTCGGTACGCCGCCGACGGAAACCGGAGAGGCGGACCTTTCCGCAATCGACAATGTCGCACGTCTGATCGCGAAGGAATCGCGATCACCGAAGCTTGTCATCGAGAAGAGTACGGTCCCCGCGCAGACCGGAGAACAACTGAAGCGAGCCCTCCAGGTTTATGCACGCGACGCTGGCGCCACCTTCCGCGTGGCATCGAATCCCGAGTTCCTGCGCGAAGGCACGGCCGTCGAAGATTTTCTCCATCCCGACCGGATCGTCATCGGCGTGGAGGAAAAAGAGACCGAGGAACAACTCCGCGAGTTGTACCGCCCGATTCTCGAAGGCCGCTTCCGTTGCCCGGTGCACCAGCCGAATTGCCCGCCGGCGGCCACGCCGGATTTCGTTGTGACCACGATTGCGAGTGCCGAATTGATAAAGCACGCCTCGAATTCGTTTCTCGGTCTGAAGATTTCCTATGCCAACGTGCTCGCCGACCTGTGCGACCGCCTGGGCGGGAACGTGGATGAAGTTACGCGCGCGGTGGGGCTGGATCCACGCATCGGCGGCCAGTTCCTGAAGGCCGGATTGGGTTTCGGCGGTTTCTGCTTGCCAAAGGATATCCAGGCCTTTATCAAGCTCGCTGATCAAGCGGGCATCGACTTCGGCTTGCTTAAGGAAGCCGAGCGCGTCAACAAGCAGCGCGTGGACCTGTTGCTCGACAAGGTAAAAAAAGCGCTTTGGGTTATGAAGGAGAAGCAGATCGGCGTACTGGGGATCGCCTTCAAGCCGAATACGGACGACATTCGTCTCGCTCCCGCAATTGACGTGATCCGGCGCTTGCTTGCCGAAGGCGCCGTCGTGCGTGCCACCGATCCCGAAGCCATGGCGCGCGCCCGCGTCGTCTTTCCTGACCTGCACTACAGCGCAGACCCGTACGAGGTAGCCCGTGGAGCCGACGCTCTCCTCATCTTGACCGAGTGGGAGCAATTCCGGCGGCTGGATTGGAAGCGCATCCGGAGCGAAATGGCGCGAGCGCTCGTCATTGACGCGCGGAACATGTTGCAGCCCGCGAAGATGAGAGCGCTCGGATTCGAATACTTGAGCTTCGGGCGCCCTGACCAGGCCGCAGCCACGGCAAAGGAATAGGGTCCTTTCTGTAATCCCGCCCCAAGGCGTCCTCAGCGCGCCTGAATCGTTCCAAACTGCTTCTTGAAGGATTCCAGCGTGAGGTGCAGCCCTTCTTCCAAGCTGACCTTAGGCTCCCAGTGCAGCAGCCGGCGCGCCTTCGAAATGTCCGGGCAGCGCTGTTTGGGATCATCTTGCGGCAGGGGTTCGAAGACAATCGGCGTCGTCGCGCCGAGCAGGGTGCGGATGCGCTCCGCAAATTCGAGAATTGTAATTTCCTGTGGGTTGCCGATATTCGTTGGTTCATGTTCGTCCGATTGCATCAGACGGTAGATCCCCTCGATCAAATCGGAAACGTAACAGAAGCTGCGCGTTTGCTTTCCCGTGCCATACACAGTGATGGGCTGGCCGCTCAGCGCCTGGTAAACAAAATTCGGCAGGGCGCGGCCGTCGTTGAGCCGCATGCGCGGCCCGTAGGTATTGAAGATTCGCACGATGTGCGTGTCCACGCCGTGTGCGCGGTGGTACGCCATCACCGTCGCTTCGGCAAAGCGCTTGGCTTCGTCATAGACGCCGCGCGGGCCGATGGGATTCACGTTGCCCCAATATGTTTCCGGCTGCGGGCTCACGAGCGGATCGCCGTAGCATTCCGAAGTGGACGCGAGAAAGTACTTCGCCTTTTTCGCCAGGGCCAGTCCAAGTGTATTGTGCGTGCCGAGCGCACCGACTTTGAGAGTCTGGATCGGGAGCTTCAGATAATCCACGGGGCTTGCGGGTGAGGCGAAATGCAGCACGTATTCCACCGGGCCAGGCACGTCTATGAATTTCGTAACGTCGTGCTTGACCATCCGGAAGCGTGGATGTCCCGCGAGATGCCGGACGTTGGCTTCCGCTCCAGTGACCAAATTGTCGATCGCTAGAACTTCCCAGCCGCGCTCAAGCAGATAGTCACAGAGGTGCGATCCAAGAAATCCCGCGCCGCCCGTGACTATTGCGCGCATTGCTTCGGCCTTAGGGTATGTGTGTCCGCCGGTCGGTTTTCTCCGTGCATGTTCTGTGCTCTCTCCATGGCCGGCTCTCTCTTCGCAAGGTCTCCGGGCCGCTTCTATTGTAGCCTCCGGTGTGTCCAACACAAAGAAGGCTTCGTTGGGTGAGGCACGATATTGTTACTCGTGCAATCGTCGATTCCTGTGGAGGGGACTGCCTTCCGGTTTGCATTGACCCCGAGAGGTGGCCGGGTTAGGATTCCGGGTTCGCATCCTACGCCATGTCGCATGCTCGCTTCTATTTCCTGCGTTGCTGCCCATTCTGCAGGAGCCTGGACGTGCGGCGCTCGCACCGCCGGGGCTTATTCGAAATGGTTGTTCTCCCATTTCTAATGTTGCGGCCATTTCGATGCGAGGACTGCACGAAGCGGCACTACAATTTCTTCTTTACTCGGGCACTCCACGAGCCCGAGGGCAAGATTCAACGTGATACTTGAGGAGCGGCTCATGCCGCCCCTTCCAGCATGAGGATGAGGTGAAGCCGGATTGTGACTGAATTAGGACCGAAACTGCGACGATGGCTGATTCGGGCCGGGATCCTGATCGTGCCGGTAGTTGCTGGAGCTGTTGTGTTTCTCAACATCGGCCAATGGCTGATCGTCCAGGATCCATTAGCTCATGCGGACGCCATCGTGGTCTTGAGTGGCCGTCTTCCCGAGCGCGCGCTCGAAGCCGCGCGGCTCTACCATGCCGGCTACGCCGAGCAGGTCTGGATTTCACAACCCACTTCTCCCGCGGAAGAGTTGAAGACGATGAAGATCTTCTATCTGGGAGAGGATTTCTATAATGAGAAGGTCCTGATTGCTCAGGGCATTCCCGTGGACGCGATTCACGTTTTGGAGGAACCCACCGCGAATACAGAGGAAGAGGTGCGCGAAATCTCCCAGGTCTTGCGCCGGAACAATTTTCACAACGTGATCGTGGTTACATCGAAACCGCATACGCGCCGCGTTCGCACGATCTGGCATAAACTTGTGGGTTCCGGTCCGCAGGTGATTGTGCGTTTTACGAATGACGACCCTTTCGATGGCGCACATTGGTGGCATCATACGCGTGACGGTCTGGACGTCGTTCGTGAAACGCTCGGGCTGCTCAATGCCTGGGCAGGCTTCCCATTTCGCCCGAGCCAGAACTGAATATGCCAGTCCGTGATCGCAAACCGAACGAAATCGCCCAGCAAGTAATGCCGCTCATGCTGCTTGGCGTCGGCCTGATCGCCTCAAACCGTTATTTCACGGTTCTCGACGACGAAGCTAGGTCGCTCGCTTCCGCAATCCAACCCGCGCCAGAACTACTCACTCAATTGTGGTCTGGAGTTGGGCAGCATGGATATTCAACTTTCTATACCATCCTGCTTCACTATTGGTTGCGCCTGGCTCGTGATGATTTCGAAGGGCTGCGGATCTTGCCAACACTGTTGTTTCTTCTGGGACTTCTCCTGCTCGCCCGCGCCGCGCGCCGTTTGGGTGGCCCGGTGAGCGCCCTTGCCGTCGCGTGGCTCAGCGTCTTGTGGCCATTCGGCTTTCATTACGGCCGCCTCGAATCAGGGTATGCGTTCTTGTTTCTTCTGATCGCAGCTCTGACGCTCGCGTACTTGCGATACGTCGAAGATCAGACGTTTGGCCGATGGGTGGCGTTATTCCTCGCCGGGTCTCTGCTTCTCTGGACACATCCATTCGGACCAGCCATTTTGGTGTGTCTCGGCATCGATCTATGGCTGCGCCATCGGCAGGGCGAGAGTCCTCTTCCAGCTGGCCCTTTAGCGGCCATGACTGTGTTGTGGTGCGCAGCTCTGGTTCCAGCCTTCCGTGCATTGCACCATGGGCGCATCGCAGAAATGAATCTGCACTCTCATGCTGCGACGGTCGTTGCCAACATGGTCTCCTGCATTTACACACTATTCGTCAGCGAGTCGGTTGCACCATGGCACTGGGTTCTCGGCGTGCCGGCGGGGCTTGCAGTAGTGGCATGCGTCGTCTTGATTTCGCTGTACACGCCGCGCCCAGCACGACGTTTCCTATCTTACAGCGCCCTGCTCATCGCTTTGATGGCTTTGGTGGGATTCCTGTCATCCCAGCAACTCATGCTGATTGCGCCATGGGTCTTATTGCCGGCAGGAGTCCTGATTGGTACGAAGAAGTCTCACTGGGTACGCAATGGCTTGGCTGCCGCGCTCCTAATTATCGGTGGAATCGGTTGGTATGGAGTGTATTCGCGCGGCTTTTATTCCGAACCGAGTTTTCTTGAGCCGTGGCCCCGGGTAGCCGACCTCGCAGCAGGGAAAATCCGGGAGGGCTCCACGGTTATCGCCGACAAACCGGCTTTTTTCTTCTACTTGACCTATGTCCTTCGCGAACCCGGCAGCGGACTGACGTGGAAGATCACTGGATTGCTCCCCGATCAGGTTCGCCATCCCCAGGTGAAATCCGTCACGGAGTGGATGACGGCAGGCCATCCAATTCCGCCGGCGGCCGTATGGGTGCGCGGAATGCCTGGACCTGATGATGCAGGATCCATGGCGGATGCCGCACACGAACTCGATCGGGCCTGTGGGGCAAGAACCTCGCGATTGATGATGCGCGACAACGGATACGAATGGAAGCAACGACTATTTCCCGAGAGGGGCGAACTCCCCTGGCGCATCGAAGTCCGCGAGTACGATTGCGCGTCCCCAGGTTCGCAGGAAATTTTGCACATTCCTGTTCGCTGACTTTCAATAGAGATTGGTCTTCCGCCAGCCGACAGTTCAATCCAATGCCTGGTTTCACTCTTGCTTTCCCAGGATCCACGTGGTCTCCAGTACGATAGGTCCATTGTCCCCGTCGATCACCTGCGCGAGACTATAATCGGAGAGAACCTTTGGATGGCAGCTGTGATGGTGTTTACGATTTCTGCTGTTGCATTTGACCTGCTCCCCTAAATCCGCACGAAATTGAATATGATTTTGGAGTTCGGAAAGGGGGAGGAGCATGTCCAGAGCAAGGCACACAGAGGCAGAGATCATCGCGGCGTTGAAACAGGTGGAGGCGGGACGGAAGGCGGAAG
>JBGPXQ010000201.1:0-4987 GCA_041492805.1 Terriglobia bacterium
GCCGCCCTTCTACAGCAAAATGCATCTGAAGTAGCGGGCCCCGAGCGTCCTATTCGGGGTCTTCCAGATGAGGAAATAATTCTCTTGAGAATACATGTTATAGCTTATACAAGGCGGCTACGGAGTGTGCTTGCGATGCGCTCCAAGTGTAGTGAACGCGCGAGGCTGCGCAAGCACGCGAGTTGTCGGATAGCTTGCGAAGGAAGGACAAAATGAGATACCGGTGGCCAAGAACAAGAACTTTGATCTTCCTCTGTGTGATTATGCTTCCCAGCCTGTTCCTCTTCCTTCGCGTGAAAGATGCTATCGCGCAAACTAAACCAACGCCCGCCCAGAAGGCTCAAAAAATCGCTAAGGATGTTGAAATGCCCATTGCGCCTTTCGTATCGGACCCCGGCACCCCGACAAGAAAACACGAGCGAACCGGCTGGAGGCCGAATTGGATCAAAGAAGAAATGCCCGGAATAGCAGAAACAATGGAGACCGACACTTTCGTCGAGATGCAGCCGGTGCTGCCGGCAGCGCGCAGCGATGCTGTGGTGATTGCCACGGTGACCAGTGCGCAAGCCTACGTGTCCAGCGATAAGAGCGCCGTTTTTTCTGAATTCAAAGTCGTCGTGAATGAAATCTTGAAATATCCTTTTGTCACATCGCTGGCCGTCGGCGATACGCTAACGGCGGTGCGCGAAGGTGGGCGAGTCAAATTCCCCTCCGGCAGAATCCAGACTTACTCAATGTCTGGCCAAGGCACCCTGCAGATCGATAAGAAATATGTGCTGTTTCTGAAGTACGGCAGCGATAGTCAGGATTTTCTCGTGCTGACAGGTTATCGCCTGGAGAGTGGCCTCGTTACACCGGTGGAAAAAGATACCAGGTATTTCTTCTATAAAGACGCCGAGGAGAAAAAGTTCCTTGACCTCGTCCGCGATTTGATAGCAAACGCAGAACCGACATCGCCCCCCGAAATGAGAGAGACGCGATGAAGCGATCAAAACTCCTTACTTTTCTTTTTCTCTGTTTGGCACTTTTCAGCCTTATCCTGTTACACCCCGGACAGGACGGTCGTGCCCAAGTTACTTGCCCAAGTCTTCAAGCAGTCATAACGGGTCTTGATCCGAATCGTTCGAAGTTCGCCTGGCCTGCAAACACGAATGTAGTGGTTAACATAAAGAATAATCCACCGCTCAGTGATGGAACTAGCTTGAACTTTAGTACGACCGAGGTTCAGGCAATCAAAGATGCTTTCAATAGCTGGAATGTAGAATGCTCTGGGGTGACATTTACTTTCAAAGTGGGCAATTCAGATTGCGCGACTTGTTTCGATACCAGTAATAGATATGTTAACGTAATAAAAGGTATAGTAGACACTAATCCCACAGACGGGGTATTTGCGCTGGGAAGCGCTGCGCTGTCCACCGACTCCACCTCCACTGCTCTTCGTCGTGCGGACCCTATGACATTCGATGTTCATGTGACCAATGCAACGACTTTCAAAAAAGTGGCGGTACATGAAGCTGGACACACATTTGGGCTTAACCATTGTTCAAACGGAACCGCGTGTGGTTCGGCTATGGACACCTACACTAGTTTTGATGATACGACCCACGGATTGACATCGCCCTCCATCGACTGTGATCTCCCTGCGGCACAGCAAGCGGGTAATTATCAATGTCCTCCGCCACCACCTCCGCCGCCATGCATCCCTGCCAACTGCATGCCAGCGTTGGAGTCAGGTGACACCCTCCAAGGGATCGACTTTTGCGCGTACCCCGATACCGGCTGTCCGGAAGACTTTTGGCCCAACTACGGCACCGGTTGCTGCGCGGGCAACAGTCCAAATTCGCCGATATTGTTCGACGTAGCCGGCAACGGCTTCGCACTCACGGATGCCAACAGCGGAGTCTCCTTCGACATCAATGCTGACGGGATTCCGGAAAACTTATCGTGGACCGCAGTCGGATCCGACGACGCATGGCTGGCCCTGGACCGAAACGGCAACGGGAACATTGATAATGGAATCGAATTATTTGGCAACTTCACTCCGCAAACCGCTTCTTCTGAACTCAACGGTTTCCTTGCGCTGGCCGAATATGACAAGGCCGTGAACGGCGGCAACGCCGATGGCGTGATCGACGCGAGAGACGCGATCTTTTTGCAGCTTCGACTGTGGCAGGACATCAACCACAACGGAATTTCAGAACCCGGTGAGCTGCATACGTTGCCGGAGTTAGGACTCAGCGCAATCAGCCTGAACTATTTCGAGTCCAGGCGGACCGATGACTACGGCAATCAATTCAAGCTGCGGGCCAAAGTCTGGGACAACCGAAACTCAAATATTGGCCGCTGGGCATGGGATGTCTTCCTCGTGAAACAATAACCTCGAAATGGGAGCGCCATGAGCGATGGTAACGAGCGAAAGAAGAGATTCGACCGCCTTCTTGACGCTGGAGTAGTTATCGTCGCCCTGTTGATCGGTTTTTTCCTCGGAAGGACCACCCTCGGCAGTCCCCCGCCGCCCGGTACTGCGACGACTAGCAATGAGACCAGGCTTTCTGTAACCGAGCCAATTGGCAAAAGACTCGCTTTGCCGGGAATTGATTGGGAAAAGAATCAACGAACGCTGGTCTTGGCTCTTCAGACTGGATGCCACTTTTGTTCGGAGAGTAGCCCTTTCTACCAACGGATAGTGAAGCAACGGGCGCGATTTGGCAGCACCCAAATCGTTGCCGTCTTACCCCAGACGGTAGATGAATCCAGGGAGTTTCTGAAGAAGCTTGGGGTCACCGTGGATGAAATAAAGCAGGGCTCATTCGGAGATATTGGCGTGCGGGGAACGCCGACTCTGTTGCTTGTCAACAGTGCGGGCATCGTGACCGAAGCTTGGAGGGGAAAGCTTCCCACTGAGGCTGAAAATGCCGTGCTTGCTCGCCTGCAGATCAGATAGCTTCTCGCCGCATCTAGGTGTTCGACTCCGCAGTCCGGTTTTGCGCGTTGCGCTCGGCGTCCTGCACAAACGCCGGAGGCACGACCTTCAGCGCGACGTGACGGCCGAGCTTGGTATCCGTGGCGCGATAGACTTCGCCCATCCCGCCGGCACCAATTTTGGCAGTGACTTTGCAGTGCGAAATGGTCTGGCCGATCATTTCTTTTCGGTGGAGCTCTGTTTCTTCAATTCGTCGCCCCAATGGAGGACTACTTCGAGCCCCTTTGCCGATTCCTGCGCTGCGCCGGGCACAATTTGCAGGAAGCGTTTGCCGTCTTTGGATATGACGTACGTCGAGCTGTTCGAACCGTAGACATCGAACGTCCTCTTGGCGATCAATCGCGGAGTCCCTGAGCGAAATGCGCTCCCGCTCGCTTCCACGGAAACCGACATCAAACCAGCCGCGGAGCGAAAGAAAATTTCCTTGCCGCCGGGGGCCCAGCGCGGCTCTTGTCCCCCCTCGAAGGAAACCTGCCAGCGGCCCGCCGCGGCCGGGAAGGGCTTCACATAAATTTCATTGCGTCCGGTTTCACCCGATTCGTAGGCCAGCCAGCGGCCATCGGGCGAAAAGGAGGGGTGCACCTCATTCGCAGGCCCGGAAACAAATGCCTGGGCCTTGCGGTCCCCCTGCAGAGGCACAACGAAGATGTCGCCCTGGTTCTGCGCATTTTCCATTGCAACGGCCAGCCATTTGCCGTCCGGAGTGAAGCTCGCGGGATTGCCGGGATTGGTAGGCTCCCAGAGTGTCACCGATTCGCCGCTGCCGTCCGCGAGTTTCCATTCAATACGCGTCGGGCGCCCTGGCTGTTGACCCAAGAAGGCAATGCGCTTGCCGTCAGGTGACCAAAGCGGACTGATGCTGATGTCAAACGTGAGGCGGTTCAGCGAATTGCGCTCGATGTCGTACGTCCACACGGCGCTGTTGCGTCCGGAAACGATGGCCACCGCCAAGTGGCGTCCGTCGGGCGAAAGCTGCGGGTCCGCGTACGCGCGCAGCGGCGCGGGAAGCGCCTCCACCTTGCCCTGCCGGTCGAACCAAATCAGCTTGCGCTCCGCCTGACCGCCTACGCCGGGCATATATACGAGGGATCCGCTGGAAGAAACCGCAAACGAGACTGCGCCGGTGGTGACATTGCCTTGCACACCCTGCAACACGGGCGAGGACTCGCCGCGGCACTCCAGTTTGTCGTCGTCAAACGCGATGGCGTAAAGAGAACCGCCTTTGGCAAAAATGAGTTGCCGCGTGGTGGGCAAATACTGCGCAATGCTTCCACCTTTCAAAATCGTTTTCCGTTCGCCGGTGGCGGCTACAACGGCTTCGATCCTCGAATCATCGTAGTTGTCCGGGCTGTCGGAAGTTCCCACGGTGAACAGCACGGCCTTGCCTCCCGGCAGCGCGTAAGGCCAGCGATGGGTTCGCTCTTGCTTCTCCGCCACAAGCGACGTAAGCGGTTTGGGCGTGCCGCCGTTAGCGGAGACCATCGATAACGGCGCCGATGCATTGTTGGAAAACACAATCATGTCGCTTGTCAGCCACGCAGCGCCGCGAAAATCAGCGGTCTCCATGGGGACGACATCCAGCGGCAAGCCGCCGGCCAGGCGCACCTTCTTCAGCGTGCCACCAGACACAAACCCCAGCCACCTGCTATCTGGAGAAAAGAACGGGCATACGCCTCCTTCCGAACCCGGAACCTGCGTCAGATCGAGCGCATTTGCGGCGCGGAGGGTAATCTGCGTTGCGCCTTCGGTCGTGAGAACGAACGCGACTTGACTCCCATCGGGCGAGATGGCCAGGTTGAGGCAGTTGGGGGCGCCAAGAGCAGCTCCCGACGGCAAAGGAATCGAAAAACGTGTTGAGGAAATTTCTGCGGCAGACGGAGTTCGCCAAAGAGTAAGGCCTGCAAACCCGACCGCGAAGGCCGCTACCGCCCAAGGTAACCAGCGCAGCCACGACGGCTGTGCGGCGACTGGAAGGCTGCTGGACAGCGCGGCCGCTGCGCCCGC
>JBGPXQ010000195.1:0-5206 GCA_041492805.1 Terriglobia bacterium
ATGACGTGGGAAATGTGCTGCGTGTCGTCGAGGCCGATGTGGGTCCAGGTGGCGCCGGCATCCACAGACTTGTACATGCCATTGCCATAAGAAATGTTGCCGCGGAGGCAGCCTTCGCCCGTGCCGACGTAGAGGACATTGGGGTCGGACGGCGCAGCGGCAATCGCGCCGATGGACGAAACCGGCTGTTGATCGAACAGAGGCACCCAGGTGAGACCGGCGTCCGTCGATCTGAAGACGCCGCCTGCAACGCCGCCGAAATAGTAGGTATTCGGGTCTCCCGGCACGCCAGCCGCGGCCAGCACACGGCCGCCGCGGAATGGACCGATCGAGCGCCACTTCATTCCGCTCCACAAACTTTCATTGAGCGTCTGCGCGCTCAATGCTCCTGCCGCCAGCAGGACGCAGAACAAAAAACCCCAGAAGACAAGAAGAGAAACAACACACTTTGATTTCGGCATTCCCAGACCCTCCCCCGGATCAGACTTGCGTCCGAAATCCTAGTCCGGTGAAGGGCCTGCGTGGAAGCAGTATTTTCCATACGTCCGCAGCCGCGGCAGAGCGTGGCGCCAAGCGCGATGTGACGCACGTCACATGAGTCGGTGACGATAAACACCGTAACCAAAACTGGGCTTTGAAATAATGGATGACGATGGTGGGAACGGTATTCCACCAAGGATAAGCCATTGCGCGGATGGGCAGGCCGTTCAGCGGGGCTTATCGGGCTGTTTCGAGGCAACACGATTTCGATCTCGTCGAGGGTTGGCCGCTATGGATGCTAAAGCTCAACCGGTGCAGCCAAACGGAGGCACACCGGACAAAGCGAAAAAGAAGACCGGCGGCATTGTTTTTCTGAGACCCGAGCGCTGCAAAGGGTGCGGCTTCTGCATTGCGTTCTGCCCCCCGCAGGTGCTGGCGTTCGCGGAGGAATTCAATGCGCAGGGCTACCACGCGCCAAGGCTGGCGAACCCCGATGGTTGCACCGGCTGCGATCTGTGCGGAATGTATTGCCCGGACTTCGCGATCCACGCGGTCATGCTGAAGTATGACTCTCGACCTTCGCGGCCGGCGGCGGACGTTCAAGGAGCGAAGCCATGAAAGCCAGCCCCGAAGGCGTGCTCACGGGCGTTCATTTCCTGGACGGCGACCAGGCCTGCAGTGAAGGAGCGCTGGCGGCGGGATGTCGCTTCTCAGCCGGCTATCCGATCACTCCCTCAACAGAAATTGTGGAGCGGTTTGCGCAGCGCGCGCCGCAGATCGGCGGAATGTTCATTCAAATGGAAGACGAGCTGGCATCGTCGATCGCGATTCAGGGGGCGGTGTGGGCGGGCGCGAAGGCGTTCACCGTAACGAGCGGCCCCGGTTTTTCCCTGATGATGGAACACATCGGCTACGCGGCGATGACGGAAACCCCGCTCGTGATCGTCGACGTGCAGCGCGGCGGGCCCTCGACGGGCTTGCCGACGCTACCCGGCCAGGCGGACATGATGCAGGCGCGCTGGGGATCGCACGGCGACTACGCCATCATCGCGCTATGTCCCAACTCGCCGCAAGAATGTTTTGACCTGACGATTGAGGCGTTCAATCTTTCCGAAAAGTATCGCGTGCCGGTGTTGCTGATGATGGATGAATGCGTGGGACACATGACCGAGAAGGTGGTAATCCCGCCGGCAGATCAAATCGAAATTGTTCCGCGCCGCTATACGAAACTCGGTCCCGCGGATTACCAGCCCTACCACGCCGGGCCGGACGGAGTTCCGGAAATGGCGCAAGCCGGCGAGGGGTACCATTTCCACGTCACGGGCCTGACCCACGATGAACGCGGCTACCCGGCCATGAACGCCGAGGCACAGGAGAAGCTGGTTCGGCGGCAAATCGAAAAGATCCGGGGCAACGCGGACGCGATCGAGCACTCGGAAGAAACGTTTCTGGAGGACGCAGACGTTGTCGTCGTCGCATATGGAATTACGGCGCGTGTGGCTTTGCGCGCCGTGCAAATGGCGCGGGAGCGCGGAATCGCCGCAGGTCTGCTGCGGCCGCTCGTGATCTGGCCGTTTCCTGAAAAGCGAATCCGTGAGCTGGCCGCGCGTCCCCGCGTGGCGGGGTTTGTGGTACCGGAGATGAACTACGGGCAGATCGTTCTCGAGGTGGAGCGATGCGTTAAAGGGCAAGCGCCGGTGCTTTCGCTGCCGAGCGCCGGCGGCGCCTTCCATCTTCCCGAAGACATTCTGGAAAAGATCAACCATTTGGCGCCGATGGCGAAGGAGGCGCGATGAGCCTGTTGAGTGAATCGGCGACGCCATTCTGTTCCGCGGCGAATCCGGTCGAACAATTCCTCCGGACGGAGCGCATGCCGCACATCTGGTGTCCGGGATGTGGGATTGGCACGACGGTAAACTGCTTCGCGAGCGCGCTACTCCAATCGCAGCTCAATCTGGACAAAGTGGTCGTGGTCTCGGGGATCGGCTGCACCGGGCGCGTGGCCGGCTATGTGAATCTCGATTCCTTCCACACGACACACGGCCGCGCCATTCCGTTTGCCACGGGGATGAAGCTGGCGAATCCGGATTTGACCGTGGTGGTGTACAGCGGCGACGGCGACCTGATCTCGATCGGCGGGAACCACCTGATCCACGCGGCGCGGCGCAATGTGGACCTGAAGGTGATCTGCGTGAACAATTTCATCTATGGAATGACTGGCGGACAAGCGGCACCCACGACGCCGGCGGGCGCGATAACCTCGACGACGCCCTACGGCGGCTTCGAGCAATCATTCAACTTGCCGAATTTGGTGGAATCGTGCGGCGCAGTATATGTGGCGCGCTGGACCACCTATCACGTCCGGCAAGTGGCCCACGCGATAAAGGAAATGTTTCGCAAGAAGGGCTTCTGCTTTCTCGAAATTTTGGCGCCGTGCCCGACCCTCTACGAGCGGCGCAATCGCCTAGGGGATGGCCTGGACATGATGAAGTATTACAAGGATCAGAGCGAAGTGCGGCATGGCGCGCCGACCAAAGAGGTCGGCATCAGCTACCAGGGACCGATCGTTGTGGGCAAGTTTGTGGACATCGAGAGGCCGACGTTTCTCGAGCTGATGAATCAGCAACTCGCACGGACGCTCGAGGCCGAATATACGGGCTGCGGAGGCGACCATGTCCGAAGTTGAAATTCAAATCGGCGGGTTCGGGGGACAAGGCGTCGTTCTGGCGGGAATGACGATTGGCCGCGGGCTGTCGCTCTACGAGGGCTGGCACGTCTCGCTGACGCAAAGCTTCGGGCCGGAAGCGCGGGGGAGCGCGTGCAGCGTGCAGCTCGTGGTGTCGCGCAAACCGGTGCTTTATCCCTACATGAAGAACCCGGAAATTCTGGTAGTGCTCTCGCAGGATGCCTACCGCCGATTCGTTCCCTATATGAAGCCGCACGGAACGCTGATGATCGAAGAGGATCTGGTGCACCCGGAACAGTTGCCGGAGGGTGTAAGGCTATTTCGCGTGCCCGCCACCCGGCTTGCCGAAGAATTGAAGCGCAAGATGGTGATGAATATGGTCGTGGTGGGCTTCTTCACGGCAGTCACGGAACTGTTGGGGCTCGAGGCAACCCGGCGCGCCGTGGTGGAATCGGTGCCGCGCGGAACCGATGCCCTCAATTTGGCGGCATTCGATAAAGGCTACGCGTACGGAGTCAAACAACTTGCGCCGGTGACAGTCTGAGCAGCGGATTCCCTTTCCTGCCCCATCCTCCTTTGCCTTCCAAACCCGCGCCACGCCCCGAATGCAATTCACCTCATGTGCGAATCACTGATGGATCGCTTGCTGCCACCGAATCCGCAAAGTAGCGCCTCTGAAACCAGAGCGCCACATGCACAAGTCCGATGAGCGTGGGGACTTCGACCAGCGGCCCGATAACGCCAACGAAGGCCTCACCTGAATTGAGACCAAACACGGACACGGCAACCGCGATCGCCAGTTCGAAATTGTTGCTTGCGGCAGTAAACGAAAGCGTCGCCGTCTTTGAATAATCTGCACCCAGTCTGCGGCCCATCCAGAAGCTCACGAGGAACATGAGAACGAAATAGATTAAGAGAGGCACCGCAATACGCAACACGTCGAGCGGCAGGCGCACAATCAGATCCCCTTTGAGGCTGAACATGACGAGAATTGTGAACAATAGGGCCACCAAGGTCAGCGGACTGATGCGCGGGATAAATCGCACTCGGTACCACTCTTCTCCTTTGGCCCGCAGGAGCACAAAACGCGAAACTATGCCTGCAAGAAATGGCAACCCCAGATACACGAGGACGCTCTGGGCGATCGCGCCGATCCCAATGTTGACCACGCTGCCCTTCAGACCGAACCAAGCCGGGAATACCGTCATATAGGCCCAAGCATAGAGGCTGTAGAAAAGGACCTGGAAGACGCTATTGAATGCGACTAATCCGGCCGCATAGTCCGTATCGCCGGAAGCAAGCTCGTTCCAGACAATCACCATCGCGATGCAGCGCGCAAGGCCGATCAGGATCAGACCGCGCACGAAGGCGGGCTGCCCGCGGAGAAAGGTGACCGCGAGCAAGAACATTAGGGCCGGCCCGATGACCCAGTTTTGGATCAGCGATAGCGCAAGTACGCGACGGTTGCGGAACACTTCAGACAGTTTTTCGTAGCGCACCTTGGCCAACGGGGGATACATCATGATGATCAGACCAATCGCAATCGGGATGTTCGTTGTGCCGGTCTGAAAGCGCTGCACGAAACGAGCTGTCCGAGGGATGAAATGGCCGAGTCCGACACCAATCGCCATGGCGAGAAAAATCCATAGGGTTAGATAACGATCCAGGAAGGAAAGACGGTGGCGCGGCATGGGAGCGCAAGCTGGGCCTTGGGCGTGGGGAGTCGGAGCCATGTTCAACCCAGAGAAAAATGTGGCGGCGCTTTCATTGTTGGCCGATGCGGTCGATTTCCCGCTTGATCGCGAGCTTGTCGAGACTGGAGAGCGGCAGGGAAAGGAACAAACCGATCCTGCGGTCGAGCACCATGAATGCCTCTCGAAAGGCCCGCTCAATCTGCTCGGGAGTGCCGGCCACCGCCGCGGGATCCGGAACGCCCCAGTGAGCAGTCATCGGCTGGCCGGGCCACACCGGGCACACTTCCCGGGCCGCGTTATCGCAGACCGTAATTACAAAATCCATTTTCGGAGCGTTCGGCTTTTC
>JBGPXQ010000221.1:0-4658 GCA_041492805.1 Terriglobia bacterium
AGGGCGCAACGCACATGGCCGACGGCTACGCGCGGGCTTCGGGGCGAGTCGGAGTCGCTATCGCCACATCCGGGCCGGGGGCCACGAACATGGTCACCGGAATCGCCACCGCGATGCTAGATTCATCGCCGATTGTTTGCATCACCGGGCAGGTCGGCAGCAAGCTCATCGGGTCCGATGCCTTTCAAGAGACCGACATTACGGGTGTCACTCTGCCCATTACCAAGCACAACTATCTGGTCACGCATGCGGATCAGGTCGCGCGCACGATCAGCGAAGCATTCTACGTGGCAAGTTCCGGCCGACCGGGTCCTGTGCTCGTGGATATCACCAAGGACGCGCAGCAATCTTCGTGCGAGTTCGACGGGAAACCCGTCACGCCGCAACTACCTGGGTACCGGCCTGACCTATCTCCCACGCCCGAGGAGTACAAGCAAGCCCTCGCGTTGATCCATAGTGCCAAGCGGCCCGTGATTCTGGCCGGACACGGCATCATCCTCTCCGAAGCGATGCAGGAAGTCCGCACATTCGCGGAACGCACCAACATCCCGGTGGGACTCACCCTGCTCGGTCTGGGCGGGTTCCCGGCGTCTCATCCGCTGAGTCTCGGAATGATGGGCATGCACGGCGAGGCCTGGTTGAACAATACCATTCAGGAAGCCGACCTGTTGATCGCTCTGGGCATGCGTTTCGACGACCGCGTGACAGGCAACCTGAAGACCTACGCACCCAACGCAAAGAAGATCCATGTCGAGATCGATCGCGCCGAAATCAACAAGAACGTGAAAGTGGACGTGGCGCTGGTGGGCGATTTGCGCGCAGTTCTGCGTGAATTGCTGCCGCATGTGAAATCGCAGGAGCGCCACGAGTGGCTCACGTGCATCGCACGACTAAAAGGCGATTCCTCGGTGCGCGATATTCAGAACCTTCCAGACAACGGCCACCTCTATGCCGCGCATGTGATCAATGATCTGTGGCGCGAAACGCTCGATAGCGACACGATTATCGTCACCGATGTGGGGCAGCACCAGATGTGGGAGGCGCAGTATTACAAGCACGAGAAACCGCGCACGCTGATCACGTCCGGCGGCCTCGGCACCATGGGATTTGCCCTGCCCGCAGCGATCGGCGTAAAGGCCGCGCGTCCCGAGGCCGAGGTGTGGGCCGTGGTCGGCGATGGCGGCTTCCAAATGACCATGGCGGAACTGGCTACGATGGTGCAGGAAAAGCTGAAGGTCAACATCGCCATCATCAATAACGGATACCTGGGCATGGTGCGCCAGTGGCAGGAGTTTTTCTACGATCGCAATTATGAAGCCACGCCATTGCTCAGCCCCAATTTCGTGAAACTGGCGGACGCCTACGGAATTCGCAGTGTGGCCGTGACGCAGCGTTCCCAGGTCGTGCCGACGGTCGAAACGGCGCGCAAGCACAGCGGTCCGGTCTTGATTGACTTCCAGGTGGAGCAGGAAGATTCGGTCTATCCCATGGTTGCGGCGGGCGCGTCCCTGCACGAAATGATTCGCCGGCCGAACCCCATTGTGGAGACCGCGACGGACGCGTGAGAAACCCATGCTGAATACATTTGTGGTTTATGTCGAAAACAAGCCGGGGGTGCTGACCCGCGTCGCTACGTTGTTCCGCCGGCGTGCCTTCAACATCGATTCGCTGACTGTGGGGCGCACGGAAAAGCCCGAGGTCTCGCGAATGACGATCGTGGTGGATGCGGACCGCGATCAAGCCCTGCGCGTCGAAGCGAATCTGTACAAGCTCGTCAACGTCTTGTTTGTGGAGAACATCACGGCGAAGCCCGCCATTTCCCGCGACCTGGCCATGATCAAGGTTGCTGCCACCCATGACGCGCGCTCGCACGTTCTCGAACTCGCCAGCGTCTTTCGGGCGCGCGTGGTCGATGTTGCCCCGGAATCGCTGACGATCGAGATTACCGGCGGCGAGGACAAGATCGATGGGTTGCTCGAAGTGCTGCGGCCCTACGGCGTGTTGGAAATGGTTCGAACCGGTATTGTCGCTATGCGCCGCGGCGGCAAATCCGAAGGTGCAAGTACTTCTGTTGCCTCGGAAAATGGCGCGGAGCCTGTCGCGCCCGGCGAGGACGTTTCCTACTCAGTGTGAAGGAAGAACAGAACAGCGGCGCGATCCTTTCTCTTCAAGCGGATACTTGCCGGGGAAACACAATCTCCTTCTAACGTCACCAAAGATGGTAGTAACCGTCGCTCCGCGTGATTTCTACGCGAATTCCGAAGAGGCGGGAGATTTGTTCCGGCTCGAGCAGGTCTTCCTTCCGTCCGTCCGCTTGAATCCGCCCGTTACGCATCAGGACGACGCGATCGATCTCCGGGATGACGTCGGATAGGTGGTGAGTCACCAGGACGATCCCAATCCCCGATTGGGCAAGTGCGCGCATCGTCTCCCGAAGACCATGTTGCGCGAAAACGTCGAGGCTGTTGCTCGGCTCGTCGAACACCAGCGTTTGGGGATCGTGCACCAGCGCTCGGGCAATCAATATGCGTTTTGCCTCGCCGGACGACATTTCCGCCACAGGGCGGTCGGCGAGATGTGCCACTCCAAGCCGCTCCAGCACGGCGTCGGCGCGCTCCCTGTGTGCGGGCTCGACGGTCTGATGGTCGAAGATGCGGGTGCTGCTGAAGAAACCGGAGAGAACCACTTCCCGGCCGTTCGTCTCGCTCGTGCAATCCAGCATCAAATCATTTGTGACGATGCCGAGCACGGATCGCAGCTCAAAGATATTCCAGCGCTCACGCCCCAGGATCGTCATGGAGGAACCTTCCCGGACGACCGGATAGCACTCGCGCGTAATCGTCTTGATGAGCGTCGACTTGCCGCATCCATTCGGGCCTAGAATCGCGACGTGTTCCCCCGCTTCCATGCGAAGACTGAAGTCATCGAGCGCGACGTTGTCGCCTCGAACGACGCGCACGTTTCTCAGGTCTACCAGAGCTGGTCCCATGAGGTTCCTTAAACGGGCGGGCTCCAAGTAGAGCCCGCACCCGAAAACCGGCGGGCTCTACGCCCCGGCCAAGCCGGGGCATTCAGCGTAAGAGTAGAGCCCGCTCCCGAATTCTCCTTCTTCCATCATAATATCTCTCGATGCGTTTCCGCTCCTGGAATCGTCCGGTGGGTTTACGGGCGGGACAGCGATTTTTTCCAATGCGTTACTGGGGGCCATGCGATCGAGCGAGTCAATATCCGAAGGATAGGTTACAAATACCGGGAGAGGCAAATCATGAGGGTTTCTTCAAGATTCGCAGCCATTGGTGCCGCCACTCTCAGCCTTTGTCCGATCTTGGCCTGCGCGCAGGGCAGTCATGAAGGTCCGGAACAGGTTCTATTCCAATCGGCAAATCGCGAACGGGCGGCGCAGAAATTGCCGCCGCTCAAATGGAATGCCGCGCTGGCCGCGGCGGCGCATCAGCATGCGTTGCGTCTGGCGCAGCAAAATACACTTTCGCATCAGCTTCCCGGCGAGCCGGGCCTGGCCGACCGGGCTGCGCGAGCCGGCGCGCGCTCCAGCACCATTGCAGAAAACGTTGCGGAAGGGCCGAGCGCAGAGAGCGTGCACCAACAATGGATGAAGTCATCGCCACACCGGGCGAATCTGCTTGACCCGCAACTGAATTCGGTCGGTATCGCAGTGGCCGAACGAAATGGGACCCTATTCGCCGTCGAGGATTTTGCGCAGGCGGTTGGTGAGTTATCTTTGCGTGAGCAAGAAAAGCTGGTGGAGAACCGGCTGCAATCGCGTGGGCTGCACATTCTGAACTATGCCGGTGATGCGCGGCGCACATGTGTTATCGACAATGGCTACGCTGGAAATCACCGGCCTTCCTTCGTATTGCACTATGCGACGACGGATCTGCGGAGTTTCCCTGACATTCTTGAGCAGAGAATCCGGAGCGGCCGGTACCATTCCGGGGCAGTCGGCGCCTGTCCGCCGGGCAAAAAGAGCGGGCTTCCCGGGTACCGAGTCGCTGTCATGCTTTATGAATGAGCCGGGTGCCGGCGAAAATCGCCCGGTCTTTCTTCTAATTCTCCTCCGAAGTCTATTCTTTTTTCAAATGTGACACATTCGTCTTGTCGAGTGCACATTTCTGATTGTTGGAAGAGAAAGTATGAATTGGACTGTGCAGAGGAGGAACAGCTAAGGTGCAAGCGCTGGTCGGGGCCTGCGAGTAACAAGAGAAGAGCGGCCTATCAGCGGAAAGGAAGTTGCACATCATATGAAGAACACATCTGGGGTGTGTTTAGGAATGTTGGCAATGGGGCTTTCGATCGTGGGAGCGCCAGTGGCCCGGGCGCAGAATCGGATGGAGGCACACTGCGCAGGAAGTGTAAAAGAGGCAAGCACAACGAGCGCGTCAGTGGCGCCGCCCGCATCGAGTCCTGCGGATCTGGACCGGCGCATCGAAGCGCTGGAGCAAGAGCTGGTCGAATTGAGGGGCGAGCTGGCAGCGCGAAAAGATAGCGAGGCAGCGGCAGCGGCGGTACCGGCTCCGGCGCCGCAAGACAAGCCGGCGGAAAAGACCACGATTGCGAGTCTGCTCGGGCCAACATCGTTGAGCGGTTTTGTGGATGCCTACTACCAGGTCAACTTCAATCATCCGGTTGATCAAGGCGCG
>JBGPXQ010000178.1:0-5573 GCA_041492805.1 Terriglobia bacterium
CGAGGATGTCGCCCTTGCGATGGAACATCCATCCGACCGCGCCGTTCTCGGCCATATTGCCACCGTGCTTGTTCATCAGATGCCGGAGCTCACTGACGATGCGGTTGCGGTTGGTGGTCACGACCTGAACGATCATGCCTACGCCGCCGGGACCGTAGCCCTCGAAGTTCACTTCCTCGTATTGCTCACCCTCGAGTTGCCCGGTGCCGCGCGCCAGAGCGCGCTCAATGTTTTCGTTGGGCATGTTCTCATTTTTGGCGGCAAGGATCGCGGTGCGCAGGCGGGGGTTCGAATCCGCATCGCCACCGCCCACTCGTGCAGCGATCGTGATTTCGCGGATCAGTTTCGTGAAAATGCGGCCGCGCTTTGCATCTGTGGCCGCTTTCTTGTGCTTAATCGTGGCCCACTTAGAATGCCC
This sequence comes from Terriglobia bacterium, assembly GCA_041492805.1. Classification (GTDB taxonomy): domain Bacteria; phylum Acidobacteriota; class Terriglobia; order Acidiferrales; family UBA7541; genus Palsa-360. The sequence goes on from JBGPXQ010000178.1 coordinate 419, forward strand.
GGACATGGAAATCGCCTCGTAGGAAACAATTTGCGGGACTTATCCCTGCCTATTGCCACGATAGTCTAGCATACGAACCTCCGAATCGGAACACGCGGGGGTAGATTGACGGAGGTGGCGCTGTCTGAATCGCCTGCGGAACTTCTTCCCGCAAAAGCGAGCCGATGCCGTGCGCTGCCCCTACGCCGACGTGTATTGCTTCCCGGCGATTCAGTCCCGCTCCATCAGAATTCTGCCGCTCCGCCGAGAGCGTGGGCCGTTATCGGAGTCTGGCTGCTACACGGGACAACCGCATGCACTTGCAAGACACGCGCGCTGCCGAATCATGCCTTTATGAAAATTGTTCGTGGTATCTTCACTCCGGGGGATAGTTATGAAAGAGCTTTCGACGAGATTTACGGGGAACTGCGGGCTTCTTGTTGTGCTGGCGCTACTTCTGCTGGCCGTCGCTGCGCCTGCTGCAGCGCAAAAAAATAAGGACAAGCAAAAACAAGCGCCGAAAACTGAACTGTCATCCGATGCCAAACCGGTGCTGCCGCTGCCCGACTCGGAGGCGATCGATCGAACCATCGGCGAGAGTCTAGGTTACTGGCAAATTGGCGACGTCAATTCCTTGCACAAGTACTATGCCGATGACGTGGTCGTCGTGAGCGGCGCCTGGGAGCCGCCCGTGATCGGCTGGGACAACTATGTAAAAGCGTATCAGGCGCAGCGCGCCCGAGTCACAGGCGGTCGGATGGACCGTACCAACACCTACAGCAAGGTCAACGGCGCCTCCGCGTGGGCGACTTATCAATTTGATTACGTTGCGACAGTGGAAGGAAAAATCATGGAATTCCGCGGACACACCACCCTCATTCTAAATAAGCACGGAGATAGCTGGGTGATCGTACTCAATCACTCGTCGATCGTGGAGTCTACGGCTGCAAGCTCGGCTCCCGTCGCGGATTCCGGGCGGCCCAGCCGGCCTTAGCGCCGTTCTAACTTTTTCGGCCAAGAATCAGTTCCGCAGGCTAGCGCATTCTTGGCCAGTCTGGCGAAACATTATTCCTGCCCTGAAAAATTGGAACGGTATTAGAAGTTCTTCAAACCTTCATAGATCCAAATCCCGGCGCTGGCCAGCAGCAGAACGCCAGAAATCACAGCAAGGGTGATGATCGGTTTGGTCAAACGCGAGATCCTGGCGATGATTGCTTGCTGCTCCTTGTAATGGTGCTGTTCGGCGGCATCGATGAAGATTTGGTCATCTTCTTTCGACGACAAAGTTCCCCGATAAATCACCAGAATGGCGAGAGCGGCCGTGATGACGCCCCACGAAACCATAAAGAACATGAGGATTACTGATCGGGATTCTTCCATAAGTTCCCTCCCTGCGAGAACGGTACCCGGGTGGAAAGGGACACATTTTAGTGCCGCTCTATCACGGCACAATCCTTGAGCAGATTATAGCACCAATAGAGGGCGGCGGAGCGCAAGCCTTAGGTTTGATCGGATTTCGGGGGGAACCGCACGCCCCAGAAGTCGTCCAAGGGCACGAGTGATTCGATCCCGATATCCCAGTGGTCGTCGCTCTGTTGTACCCCGACCCAGACGACGCGAAATTTCGCCGTCTGCTGAGAAAACCGGTTCGTGATCACCACTTCAGTTCCCGTTTGTAATAAGCGCGACGTTCGTATCATCGCTCCCAGCGGGCCGACCACTCCTGTATGCGTGCTTTCTTCGAACACACTCCCATCCTGCGCGGTGCCGCGCACCTCCACTGGAACGCGCATGAGTACGCGCCCGTCCTTCCTGCGTCCGTATGGCTCAGATGTTTCACCCAAGTAGGCTCCCCGAAAGTGTGTATCAAATTTGCTATAATCTAGGACAATAACCATTTACTCGTCAACCCTTGGTTTTGCGCTGGCGCGGATGAATGTTCCCGATCATGTCTATGCCGCCTCGCTATGAAATGCCAGTTAATCTATTGACATCGGCGTTGCTTAGGGTGTATTCGCCTCTAGTTCCAGGGGGTGCGTTCCGTCTGACCGGTCCAAGGTGTCGGGGGACACGTCAGGTGGATCAATTCGAACCCCGCAACTGCGCCATCATTCCGGAGAGGGAGAAAACAATGCCTGATCGCAGGGAGTTCCTGAAGAATATGGCTGGTGCTTCGGCCGGAATGTTGCTTCTCGACCGCAGTGTCAACAGTGTGGCGGGGATGTCTCCGCAGGCTGGCGGCGCCACCAAGCGCCGAGAGGTCATGGTGGGCAAGCGTCGTGTCAAGACGGTGGACGTGCATTGTCACGTTCGTGTGCCGGAAGCTACGGCTTTACTCAAGGGCACGAGTCTCGAGACGCGCGGAATCGCTCCCGGCACCTACGATGACAGCGCTATGGGTGATGCGCGCCTGCAAGAGATGGACAAGGAAGGTATCGACGTCCAGGCGGTCAGCATCAACTCGTTTTGGTACTCCGCAGACCGGGACCTGGCTCGCCGGTTGATCGACCTTCAGAATGAAAAACTCGCAGCGATGTGCACAGTCCACCCGGACCGTTTTGTGGCGTTCGCATCCGTGGCGTTACAGTTTCCGGAACTGGCAGCGCAACAGATGGAAGAAGGCATCAAGCGCTGGGGATTGCGTGGCGTCGCCATTGGAGGAAGCGTGGAGGGCGAAGAGTTGTCCTCGCCCAAGTTCGACCCCTTCTGGGCCAAGGCCGAGGAGATGCAGGCCCTGGTCTTCATGCATCCGCAAGATAGCGCGAACGCCACGGGGATCCGAAACCGCGTGCAAGGAAATGGTGTCTTAAACAACGTGATCGGCAACCCGCTCGAAACCACCATCTTCCTTTCCCACTTGATCTTCGAAGGGACGCTGGATCGGTTTCCCAACTTGAAGATCTGCGCTTCCCACGGGGGCGGCTTCCTGCCGTCTTACGCCGACCGTATGGACCATGGGTGCCGGGTCTTCCCCGAGCAATGCAAGAAGACGATCAAGAAACGTCCCAGTGAATATTTGAAGCAGCTCTATTTCGATTCGATCATCTTCACCCCGGAGGGGCTGCGGCATTTGATCGCCGTAGTCGGAGCCGGGCAGATCGGCCTTGGCACCGATTTTCCTTTCCCGTGGTCCACGACTCCCGTGGATCAGGTCCTCGCAGCACCCGGGCTGAGTGATGCCGATCGCGTGGCGATTCTGGGCGGTACGATGTGCAAGCTGCTGAAAATTCCGACCTAGAAAGAATTCGCCAACAAGGCTTCTCATCTCGGCATATGAAATCAGCAACAGTCGAACGTTCGAATGCCTGCGTGCCAGCGTTTCGTTGTCGCTAGTTGTTGCGCATCGGAATGCGGGATCGCGCTTTCTTCTGCTCATCCGGACGCAGGATCAGCCTCTGCACGCGCCGGTTGCTTTCGTCGGCGACACCCTCCTGAAAGCGGAAAACCATGAAATTCGTCGTTCGCCGCCTTACTTTTCGCCAGTGAAGGCCATTCAACACGAATTGAATGTGGGAATCACGATTCCCAATTTCCTCTACTCGACAAGAATTCGGTGAGCAGGTGGCAGCGTGCCATCGCGATGCAAATCTCTCGACTTCTGTTCAAGTGCGCCTTCAATTGGTGTAAGCTTTTGCCGCCCTGACTGAGGTTACGATGACTCGTGTAACTGCAATCTTGCCTGCTGCCGGATTCGGCACGCGAATGGGTGCGGAGACGCCGAAGCAGTTTCTCGAACTGGACGGCGTGCCTGTCCTGATCTTCGCGCTGCGGCGCCTGGCGGCCTGTCCGGCGATTACCGGCTTCGTCATCGCCACGCGGGCGGAGGAAGTGGATTCTGTTGCCGCCCGCATCGCGCAGGAAAATCTTGGTCGTCCCGTTCATGTTGTCCGCGGGGGCGACACACGCCAGGATTCCGTCGCCAACGCTCTGGTGGAAGTCCAAACCGACGCTGACCTGATCCTGGTGCACGATGCGGTTCGGCCTCTGGTCACGCTTGACCAGATCGATCGCGTGATTGCCGAGGCTCTTTCCTGTGACGCCGCCATCCTGGGCGTCCCGGCAATGGACACCGTGAAGGAAGTGAAGCGCGCGACACCGCAGGGCGGGGCCGCCGACGTCGCGCTCATTACGGCTACGATACCGCGTGAGCGCGTCGTGCTCGCGCAGACTCCACAGGTCTTCCGTACTTCGTTGCTGCTCGAGGCGTTTGCGCGCGCGCGCGCGGATGGCATTTCGGCCTCGGACGAAGCCGGTCTCGTCGAGCGCATGGGCCACGACGTCCATGTCGTGGCCGGCTCGGAACGCAACCTGAAGATCACCCGCCCCGGTGACATGCAACTCGCCGAATTTTACCTGCGCGAGGAGCGCGCGGCGCGATGACCCGCGCGGGGATTGGTTATGATCTGCACCGCCTCGCCGAAGGCCGCAAGCTGATTTTGGGCGGCATCGAAGTTCCGTTCCACAAGGGACCCGTCGGACACTCCGATGGCGACGCGCTGGCGCACGCGATCTGCGACGCGCTGCTCGGCGCAGCTGGGCTCGGCGACATCGGCGCGCATTTTCCGGACACCGATCCGAAATGGAAAGATGTTTCGAGCCTCCGGTTCTTGGAGCGCGTCCGTGAGTTGCTCGCCGGACAGCGGCTCCGCATCGCGCACATGGATGCGGTCGTCATCATCGAAAAACCAAAGCTGGGCCCGCATTTTCCCGCCATGCGGGAGGCGCTGGCGAAGTCCCTGGGAATCTCCCCTTCTGCCATCAATTTGAAAGCCAAGACCAACGAAGGTGTGGACGCGATCGGTCGTGGGGAAGCGATTGCCGCTCAGGCGATCGTCACGCTCGAAGGCTGAGCCTGCGGTACACTGCTCCTCGCATGCTTCCTGAACCTGCAGCTGAAATGCACGCCGCTGTGAATCCGTTCACGGCCGAAGATGTGGCCGCGATACTTGCCGAACACAATTGGTTGCGGGGCAAGAACGATGCCGTCGCTTCCGGGTGCGGGCTCCACTTGGAGCCCGCCATTATCTGGATGGCAGAGGCCGCGGCGCTACTCGGCCCGCGGGCCGCGAATCGCGAAGCGCTGGCTCACCTCTTGTCGCTGGTCTTCGAATACGACGCACACACCGCGCTCGCTTCGCGGGAATCCCAGGAGGTGCTCGCCCGCCGCGGCGGGCGC
>JBGPXQ010000229.1:0-4425 GCA_041492805.1 Terriglobia bacterium
CAACGGCGTTTTCCTCATTGCCGTGGGCCAGGGCATCATGACCGGAATCGGGTTTGCGCTCTTTCGCGTTCCCTTTCCGGTCTTCTGGGGATTTCTGGCGGCCTTTCTGGCCCTTCTGCCGGTCGGCGGCGCGGCTCTTGTTTGGATACCGGGTGTGGTTTTCCTGCTGGTAACGGGGTCCACCACCAAGGGAGTGCTGCTTGCGGTCTGGGGCTTGGTCCTGGTAAGCCTTCCGGACAATTTTTTGAAGCCCATTCTTATCGGTCGAAAGTCCAAGCTGCCGACGTTCTTCCTGTTTCTTGGAATTCTCGGCGTATTGATAGGATTGCACTCGATTGTTCGGGGTCCCCTGTATGTTCCGGGGAAGTACGGCGTCGGCTGGGAATTTGCTCCAGCGAACTGCCTGTTTGGTTTGGTGTTTATTTACTATGCCATTTTCGCAGGGGCTGACCAGCAGAAACCGAATCGCTAGATCAAATCGACAAATACCAATGCACTAGGCAAAGCAGCCAAACTTCGCTATAATCCTCGTTTGTTTGCATAGTGCTGGCCCCGCCAGAGCCCCTCTGAACGTCTCGGGGCAAGTGGGTCTGCCTGGAAAAACTGTCATGAACCGCGTGATTGAAAAGCTCGAAGAGTCGCAACTGCGCAAGGATCTCCCGGTGCTTCGCCCGGGCGACACTGTGCGCGTGCACGTCCGCCTGAAGGAAAGGGAGGGCGAGAAGGAAAAAGAGCGCATCCAGCCGTACGAAGGCATAGTCATCGCGCAGCGCGGCCGCCTGGCTTCGCGCAGCGTGACCATTCGCCGCGTCAGCTTCGGCGTGGGCGTGGAGCGCATTTTCCCCATCAACTCCCCTTCGATCCAGTCCATCGAGGTGGTCCGCTCCGGCAAGGTGCGCCGCGCCAAGCTCTACTACCTCCGCGGACTCAAAGGCAAGTCTGCACGCCTCAAGCGCATGGACCGCGTGGAAGCCGCCGCACCGATCACAGAAACCGCCGAGTAATCCTAGACTGCCGCAACGCGAACGATGCGGCCGAGAACTTCCGCGAAGAGCCCGCCAGTTTTGTGGCGGGCTCTTCGCTTTTTGTTTCTTTCGGCGAAGCGGTGCCGCTCAAATCACAGCCATGATGCGCCGAGCCATCGCCACCAGCGCGTCCGCCTGCACGCCAGTCAATTTGTTGCCGCGTTGCGCTTCCACGGAACTGATAAACGCCTGCAACTTGTTGACCGCATCCTGGCGGGCCCCAGAATTGTCCGCCGAAAGCGCATCCTGAACATTCTGCAGCTTCGAATCCAACGCGTTGCTTATTCCCTGCTGGAGATTGAAGCTCTGCACTATCTGCGTAAGATTCTGAATCGCGTCCGTGGTTGAAAGCACCGTGAGAACCATCGTGTCGCTTCCGGTGGCGCCCTGGTTGTCGGTAACGGTCAGGGTGGTCGTAAGATGGCCGGCCGAGGAAAATACGCGATTTACGATGGCTCCGTCCGCCGTGCCATTTCCATCGAAATCCCAATGAAAATTGGTAATGGTTCCGTCCGGATCGTACGACGCGCTGCCATTGAACGAAACTGATTCGCCCACGATCACAGTTTGATCCGGGCCGGCGTTGGCTACCGGCGGCTGATTGCCCGGGCCGTTGCCGCTGTCCAAAACCCATGTGTCATCAAACAGGATGCCGCCACCGCCAAGCACTTCGTTAAATCCCCCGAAAATTATCATGCGGCCCGCGCTCGAGTTGAGTACGGCAGTGTGGCTGTTTCGAACGGCTGGAAGGCTGCCGGTTGGGCTCAACTGGGTCCAGCTTGGCGCGCCGGATAAGCCGTTGGCATCAGAGAGTATCCATGTATCGTTGACCCAACCAACGTATTCAAGGAACCCTGCAAAGACCGTCATTCGATTGCTGGAAGTATTGTAGACGGCAGTGTGAGTTCCTCTCAGACCCGGAGAGGTGCCTGTTGGCGTGAGTTGCATCCAGGATGGAGTTCCACCGAGACCATTGGCGTTTGAGAGCACCCAGAGATCCTCCACATGTATCGGACCGAGATTCCCTGCGAAGAGAATCATGCGGTTGTTTGCTTCGTCGAAGACCGCCGTGTGATCCGCACGAGGGGCTGGCAAACTACCGGTCGGCGTCAATTGAATCCACGTTGGCGTGCCACCAAGACCGTTTGCGTTCGTCAAAATCCACGTGTCGTTTAAGCTGCCTCCGCACGCGTCGGAAGAGCCTGCAAATATGATCATGCGATTGTTCGCCGGATCATAGACGGCCGAGTGAAGACCTCGCGCGGCTGGCGGTCCGCCTGAAGGCAGAAGTTGCGTCCAAGCCAGGGTTCCTGCTTGCCCGCTCGCATTGGCAAGTACCCAAACGTCGTTCGTGAGTCCGAAACAATTGCCGATGTTTGGATTTCCACCAAACACGATCATCCGGTCATGGGCTTCGTCGTAGACGGCGGAATGCCAGCCACGCGGACTCGGAGCGGGCCCCGATGGAATCAACTGAATCCATGTTGGCGTCCCTCCGGTGCCGTCTGCATTCGTCAGCACCCAGACATCGTTGTGAAGCGTCGGCCTGGAATTGCCGCCAAAGACGATCATTCGGTTGTGGACAGTGTTGTAGACCGCGGAGTGAGTCACGCGTGCGGCGGGCGGACCGCCAGCCGGGAAAAGCTGGGTCCAAGTTTGCGCGGTCGTGGGCAAGGCAACCGCCAGCAACACGAACAAGGCACACACTTGCATTTTCGGAAAAACTCTGCTGGGCGTCATCATGTTTCCTCCTCATGGCAATCGCGAATGCTTGCAGGAAGACCTAGTTCGGCAGTATTGCGGGGCCATAGCCGCACTGATGTCTTGACGGGGGTATGCCGCAGATATACGCTCTGCGCAATTCACAAGAGTGAACTTTCCTGCGCAAGAGTGAGCAAGCGGCCCGTGGGCAGGGAAAAACTTGCCGGACGCAAGGGAGCGGGGTTTGACCTCCAACGAAGAAGGACGGCTGGATTCGTGGAAAGAGATCGCCGAGTACCTCGGCCGGGATGTGCATACGTGCCTTCGGTGGGAGAAGGAAAAAGGACTGCCCGTGCACACGATTCCCGGTGGCAAACGGCGGACGGTCTATGCCTTCAAGCACGAAATTGATGAGTGGCTGGCCAAGTCACGCGTCGCGGAAGAAAGCGAGGTACAGAAGGTCGAGAACCTTGGGCTCCTTGGGCGGGTCTGGCAGCGCATCCCCGCGGCGGGTAAGGCCGCACTTTTGCTCCTCGTTTTCGCGCTCGCAGGCTTCGGAACTTATTTCCTAATTAAGGAGACGCGTGCGCCAGTATTGACCCAGTTGCTACAGGAAGGAAACCGGTTGGTCACCATCAGCCCCAACAGCAGCGTGGCTTGGACCTACGACTTCCCCAGTTCGGCGCGCATCCTGGATAGCGTTGTCTTGCCTAAGCGCGCGTTTCGGCGATCACCGGGAGTCCTGGTAACCGTATATCTTGGAGAGGGAAAAGGCGACGTTTTGTATTTCTTTTCTCCGCGCGGCGAGCCGTTGTGGCAGTTCACTTCCGACGACACGGTATCTTTCGTGAGCGGCGACTTTAAACTGTCCTGGGGGTTTCATCTTGCGAGGCTGATTGAGGCAGCCGGAGAAACAAAAGTTCTCCTCGACACTCGCCAATACACGTGGTGGCCTTCGCAATTACTCTTGTTGAATCTGCGCGGCGAGGTCGAGGAACGGTTCGTCAATGCGGGCTGGATCAATTCGGCTTATCTCATGAAGAGTCCACTCGGCCCAGTGGTGGTGGTCGGTGGGGTGAGCAATTCTCATGACGGCGCTTTCCTTGCCATCCTTGACGCAAATCACATTTCCGGGACTTCACCGGAACAAGCAGGAACACCGTATGAATGCAGAAACTGTCCCGCGGGACGGCCGCTGAAATATTTCGTGTTCCCGCGTTCGGAATTGAATGTGGTCACTGGTTCACTGCTTTACGCGGGCAACGGCTTTCCGCAAGGAGACATCATCCCCGTCGTGAAACCGGAGGTGCATGGTGATCTGGGCCAAGGGCCTCCAGAGTCTATCTACGAGTTTTCGTTGGACTTTCAGCTCCAGCGCGCCAGTTATGGCGATCACTACTGGGAGTGGCACCGGAAGCTGGAAAAGGAAGGCAAAATCAAGCACTCCCGGGAGCAATGTCCCGAGCGCAACGGCCCACCGCGCATACTCCAGTGGGAGCCGAAGAACGGCTGGCAGGAAATCCACCCGACGCAACCTTGACTCCAGGCGGTGTGGCTGCCTGCCTTCTCTTTTCGCAATTCGCGGCAAAAAATCTGCCACAAAAATTGGAACGGTACTAAAATCCAGCGGCAATGGGACGATTGTGCTCCGCCCGCTACGAGCGACACGCGCGCCAGCGCGGGTGGCTGCGCATCGCTG
>JBGPXQ010000139.1:0-6945 GCA_041492805.1 Terriglobia bacterium
GCTCGCGAACGAAATCAGCCTCGTAGACTCCTGCAAGAAGACTTCGAGCAAGTGTTGCATCGACCCATTGAGACCGCCCCGTTTATCAGGACCTATGCCGCCAGATGTCGAACCTGGGTGGCGATCGTTGGCAAAGCCTCCGGGAGCGGCTCAGATGGAATTCAGTCAAAATATCTCTTCGGATAGACAAGACAGGTGTACAATCCCCGCTGTCTCTGGGATCAAGATCGGGAATCGCGCAAAGGTAAGTTATGGAGGAGGAATTTATGAAGCGATTGGCGTCTGTGCTCGGACTAACTCTTTTGGGTGTCTTAGCAGCTTGGAGTGTGTTTGCCCGGGCTGAATCACCCTCAGCCAGAACGGAGGGCGCCCCCGATCAAAGTGTGAACTACAGCGTGCGCACATTGTCGCTCCCCGACAACAACAGCGGCGATATCGCTATGGATTACATCGCGTATGACCCTGGCACTAACTCGGTCTGGGTACCGGCAGGAAACACCGGAGCCGTGGATGTCGTTGATGCAGCCACCGGTAAGGTGCGACAGGTTACCGGCTTTCCTACCAAAGAGATGGAGGCTGGCGGTGCCAAGCGTGTCGTCGGCCCCTCTTCCCTCAGCCTTGGTGAAGGTGTCGTCTACATCGGCAACCGGGGGGACTTCTCTGTCTGTGCTGTCAACTCTCGCTCCTTGGCACGTGGCGCCTGCGGCCACATCGACGCCATGCCCGATGCAACTGTGTATGTCGCGCCGACTAAGGAAGTCTGGGTAACAGTTCCTAGCGACAAGTCCATCCGCGTGCTTGATGGCAAAACGCTTGAGCAAAAGGGAAAGCTCACTTTCGAGGGACTCCCGGAGGGGTATGCCGTTGACGCCAAGCACGGCCGTTTCTATACCAACTTGGAAGACAAGGACCGTACTCTCGCCATTGATGTAAAGACTCAAAAGATCGTCGCGACTTGGGATCCAGGATGTGGAAAAGATGGTCCTCGCGGCTTGGCGGTGGACCCGGTGGCCGACCACTTGTTCGTCGCTTGTACCTCGCTCGCAAAGGTCCTCGATGCTGGGCACGACGGCGCCGTTCTTTCGAAGGTCGATACTGGAGACGGCGTGGATGACATGAGCTATGTGCCTGCTACGCACCTTCTGTACGTAGCCGCTGCACGTGCCGCGAAACTGACTATCGCCCGCGTGGACGAAAAAGGTCAGCTTTCCATCGTTGCGCAGGTGCCCACACGCGAAGGCGTTCGCAACGCTGTGGCCACCAAAGACGGGACTGTCTATATGGCGCACTCGCGCATCGCAAACTTAAGCGGCCTCCTCGTCGCCTCGCCCGGCGGGAAGTAAGGTTTCGATATTGAGACGATCGCCCTCACATCCAAGGCGTACTGCCAGAAATGTTGCTGAGCGCTACGAGCTGGACCAGGAAGAGGAATTGCTGCGAATTGTTGGAGATGGCCCTGCGTCTGAAGAGTCTTTGTGGCAGCCGCGTTTCTCTAACGCCGCAAGCTAGAGCCATTGATTTTAAAGTACTTAGCGACACGGCATCAGCTGTGCCCTATAGAGCTTGTTGTTCATTCACAGGCCTTATGAAGGTCTGGCCGCCTAACTTGCAAGCCGCAGAGAAGAAATTTGGCCAGATTGAGAAATCATTTTCCCTATTGTGGTACATATATAGCGCCAGTTCGCCGTGAGCTCTCGAAGTGGTCTCGATTCAAGATGCCCACTAGGGGTGCATGTTTAAGATTACAGGCCTCTTAGAAGCTGTCTGACTTTTGGCACTCGCCTTGCCTGACGCCATCGCAGGGGATGTAATGGGTAACTCCGTCCAAGATGGACTCTGCATCCTGGGTTGCAGGGCTCCCGTACCAGCAGAGCTTGTTGCAGAAAGCCTCTGCGTCCTGCATTTCCTATTGGGTGCCGAGAAGGCCTGCGCCGAGATGCGGCACGAGACAGCCACGGGCGGACTTTGTCCTGACAGGCGAGCCGAGATTGAGAAATACGTTGCCACGTCCGCGATGAAACTGGCGTGCGTTTCCACCGGAAACCAGCGCCTATCCGACGAGATGAAAAAGCGTGTCCTCACTACCTTTCTCACCCTAATGATCCTACGGGAGAACCTCGACCGGGTCGCGAGCCAATTCGCACCCAGACCTCAAAATCCCGAGTCGAGAGAAGCACGGGCCGCGATCGCAACGCGCAGTTAATAGATTCGCGGCGCGCCAGGTAACATCCCAGTCCGAATTTCAAGAAACACACAACTAGGACGAAGTGTGCTGGAAGGATCCCGCACCGAAAACGGGGCTGGAGGATTCCAAGCCGTAGCGGTGAGGTGTATACTTCCTCCCGGATGCCAAATCAAAAACGAAAATCCTGCCGAAACTCAATCATGCTCTCGCTTTCATCCAGATTGGATGAAGGAAGGACTCGGGAAGCAGTGAACCCGTTCAGATGAAGGACGGGGACGGCACTTCAGCCATGACGGCAAGTCTCGAACAGAAAGACCAAGCTTTGCGTGCGCGCCTGTCTGCTTTGGGCACCGTGCTGGTTGCCTACTCGGGCGGAACTGATTCGGCCTTCCTCGCATGGGCCGCACACCAAGCTCTTGGACCGCGGATGTTGGCCGTGCTCGCCGATTCTGCCAGCCTGCCGCGTCATGAATTGAGAAATGCCGTCAGCTTCGTGGAGGAGACGCAGATTCCACTTAAGATTGTTGCGACGGAGGAGTTGACGCGGCCTGAGTACGTGCGCAACGATGCGGCGCGCTGTTTTCACTGCAAGGACGAACTTTTCAGCGTCATGGAAAAGGAACGTTCCGAGTTGGGTTTCCAGAACATCGCGTACGGGATGAACGTGGACGATTGTGGCGACTTTCGCCCCGGGCAGCGGGCCGCGCAACTGCATAATGTGGTCGCTCCGTTGGCCGAAGCGGGGCTGACGAAGATTGAGATTCGCGAGCTGGCGCGCCGCGCCGGGTTGCATCTGTGGGACAAGCCCGCTTCGGCGTGCCTGTCGTCGCGCATCGAGTACGGGCGCCCCGTCACGCGCGAAGCGCTGAGCGCGGTCGAAGCCGGCGAGATGGCGCTGCGCGATCTTGGGTTCCGGCAGTTCCGGGTGCGCCATCATGGAAACCTGGTGCGCATTGAAATCGCGAGTGAAGAATCGAACCTTGCGTTCACGCCTGAGATGGCTCGCCAGCTCGTTCCAATTTTCAAGAAGCTGGGATTCGAGTACGTGACGCTCGATTGCGAAGGATATCGTTCCGGATCCATGAACGCCGTTCTGCGGATCGGTGCGATCGAGCGCTCCATCTAGCTTTTGAGACCAGGAGGGTGGTTTCATGCGGGTCGCTTATCTTGAATGTTTTTCCGGCATCAGCGGCGACATGATGATGGGCGCCTTGCTGGATGCTGGTGTGAGCGCCGAGTTGCTGCGGAGGACGGTGAGTTCGCTCCATCTCGGCGCGGAGTTGCGCATCACCCGCACCGATCGCAGCGGCATCTGCGCGACCAAAGTGGATGTTGTGGTGGAGGGTGGAGATCATCTCGTTCAAGACGCTCCTGGCTTGAACTCGCACAGTCACGAGGACGAGCGCGAAAAACCTCATTTCCATACCGACCACGAAGCCGCTTCCGAACGGCATTCTGCACAGGCAGGCCACGACGGGGTACATCCGCACAATCCCGGCGAGCATTCTCATGGCCGATCGTTGCCGGTCATCCGCGACATCCTGCGACACGCTGACATTCCGGAGCCGGCCCGCGAGACGTCGATCCGCGCTTTCGAGTTACTCGGCGAAGCGGAAGCACGCATTCACAATGTTCCGATCGAGTCGATTCACTTCCACGAAGTCGGGGCAGTGGATTCCATCGTGGACATCGTGTGTACCGCAGTGGGTTGCCATGCGCTCCAGGTTGACGCCTGGATCTGCTCGCCCTTGAATGTGGGTGCCGGGACCGTCCGATGTGCACACGGGAGCTTTCCTGTTCCCGCTCCGGCAACACTGGAGTTGCTGAAGCAAGTGCCGGTCTATTCCTCGGGAATAGACGCCGAACTCGTTACTCCTACGGGCGCTGCCCTTTTGCGCGCACTCCATTGCCGCTTCTCAGCTTTTCCCGCGATGCAGGTCGATTGCATCGGATATGGCGCCGGCATGAGGAACCTCCCGGGGACGCCCAACGTTTTACGCATATCCGTCGGGGAGTCAGCTATGAGCACGGTAGACGATTCTTTCCCGGCGGTCACCGTTCTGGAAACTACGATAGACGACCTCAATCCGCAAGTTCTAGGTTACGTTTCGGAGCGCCTGCTTGCCGAAGGCGCGCTGGATGTTTTCATTGTGCCGGCACAAATGAAGAAAAATCGCCCGGGGTCCCTGCTGACCGTATTGTGTGATCGGCTTCATGCTGCGCGCCTGCGCGAAATGCTCTTTCGCGAGACCAGCACCATTGGGGTCCGCATGCGCGAAGAGCGCCGCGAATGCCTCGTTCGCGAGATCGTCCGCGTCGCGACGCCATGGGGCGAAGTCCGGGTCAAAGAGGCCCGTTTGGGCGGTACCGTGATGAGCTTCGCGGCTGAATACGAGGATTGCCGGCGCATCGCGGAAGCGCACTCCATTCCCCTGAAACAGGCTCAGCAGGCAGCGGCCCATGCGTACCTCGAGCAGCGCCAGACTTCCGCGAAGTCCCAGGTCGCCTGACATGCATCAAGATGCGCTGCGCGAGTTGCTCGAGGCAGTGCGCGACGGCAAGCTCTCCCCCAGCCAGGGAGTGACTCGACTGCGCGATCTCCCATTCGAAGATCTTGGTTTTGCAAAAATCGATCATCATCGCAGCCTGCGCGTGGGCCTACCGGAGGTGATCTATTCTGCAGGCAAGACGCCTGCACAGGTGGCTGAGATCTTTGCACGTATGGCAGCGCAATCCAACGTGGTGCTCGCCACCCGCGCAAGTCTGGAAATGTACGAGAGGGTGCGGTCCGTAGTACCGGACGCCGAGTTCCATCCTCTTTCCGGGTGTATCGCCCTCCGGAGGGATTCCGTAAAGCGAGGGCGTGGGGTGATCGCAGTCCTCTCCGCCGGCACGAGCGACCTTCCCGTTGCGGAAGAAGCGGCGGTTACGGCCGAAGTCATGGGAAATGAAGTCGAATGCGTGCACGACGTCGGCGTTGCCGGGTTGCACCGCTTGTTGGCGCACCGGGAACTGCTCACACGCGCGCGTGTGCTGATCGTCTGCGCGGGCATGGAAGGGGCGCTCCCGAGCGTCGTGGCCGGACAGGTAGCGGCACCCGTCATTTCGGTCCCCACCAGCGTGGGCTATGGAGCGTCTTTCGGCGGCTTGGCCGCTCTGCTCGGGATGCTCAATTCCTGCGCGCCGAATACAGCGGTAGTGAACATCGATAATGGATTCGGGGCGGGATACCTGGCGTCGATGATCAACCGGCCCTAATATGGCGGCGCGGGCGGAAGCCAAATTGTGTTTAGAGAATCCAGCGCGTGACGCTTACAACATCGAGGGAACGCTAATTCCACTGCAACGCGAGGCTGACAAGTACAATTAGTGTTGTCGGACCAAGGTTGTCCCCGGAATGCCAGGCCGTTTGGCGTGTCCAGCCCCCAGTTTAGGTCCAGGAGTAGAAAATATTCATGGTCAAGCATCTTCTAGCAAGCCCCGCTGCTCTTGCATTACAGATTGAAGTGGTGGGTTCGGACCTCGGCGGGCAGCAATTCATCGAACGCGCGCAAACGCTCACGGTCACTCGAGATGGGGCGACCATCCTGCTGGCAAACAAGCTGGCTCCCGAATCCGAGTTAATTGTTCGTAACCTGCTAACAAAAGAGGAGGCGCTCGCCCGCGTGGTCGGGCACATCCGAGAGGACGCCTCCGGCCACGTCTACGGCATAGCCCTTGTGGATCCCACCTTCGATCTATGGCGGGCCCAATTCTCCCCAACCGAAACCGATTCCCATCAGTACACCGTCTTGGAGTGCAGTCATTGCCATTTGGTGCGTGCTTTTACCCTGACTGAGATCGAAATGGAAATCTTCGAATCCAAAGGCGCATTGACGCGTCGCTGTGAGTGCAGCAATTCTTCCACGATCTGGAAGCGGACGGAACGCCGGGTGTCCAGCGAACGGCGACAAAGCTCGCCGGGAAAAAGCCGGAAAGCGGAAACCGTCCCGGCTCCCCGAGGAGAGAGGCGCGGAAACAAGCGGTCGGCTTTGAAGCCGGCTGCTTGCATTCGGCACTCAGGTCAGGAGGAGATCGTCGTCTGCGATGACATGTCGCGCGGCGGCTTCCGTTTTAGGAGCCGGAAGCGATACTCTGAAGGTATACGGATAGAAGTGGCAGTCCCTTTCACGCGCTCCAGCGTAAACATATTTGTCCCTGCCCGCATTGTCTACAGCCAGGAATTGTCCGGCGAGTCACACAGACACGGTGTGGCTTACCTCAAGACCACCCGAAAATTTAATCAGGACATTTAGTCCGAGCAGAAGCGGCGATGCTCGAACTTCCTCGCGGTGCGAGCGGAGGGAAAGTGTTGTCCGGCGACACCGATTGGAGTACAAGTGAAGTCCGCAGAGAGTTTTTGCCGGGGGACAATTATGAAAAAGACAATCCTTCTTGTCGCTGTTGGACTGACACTACTGCTGGCCGGGGCCGCTAATACCCAACAGAGTTCGCCCGCCTCCGGCGCGGGCATCACGCGCCTTGTCATCGCAAAGCGGCAGGTTGTTTTCGGAGGCGCGTCCTTCGGCAGCGCCGGCACGTATGAGCTCCTGAGCGGAACGGCGTATGGCGAGCTCGACCCACGCGCGCCGGGCAACGCCGGCATCGTCAATGTGAACCATGCCCCGCTCAATGCCAAGGGACATGTGGAATACAGCGTCGATATCGCGATCCTCAAGCCGGTTGACACGGCGAAAGGAAACGGAAGGCTGCTGTATGAC
>JBGPXQ010000014.1:0-15359 GCA_041492805.1 Terriglobia bacterium
AATGACGCCGATGCGACCGCGAATTGGCTCGGGCGTCGTGAGAAAGGTAGTCATCGCTGTCCCAGGTTACGTTCCCACTTTCTGGCTGTGCTCGCGCTCGGCAGCTACCATTTCGTCAAGGATGGAGTCGAGGCTGCGCGTCAGGCTCCAACCGGGATAATGGCTCTTCAGTTTCGCCAGATTCGAGATGTAACAGATGTGATCGCCCTTTCGAAACTGCTCCGAGTAGGTCCAGTTGATCTTCCGCCCGGTCAGCGCTTCAATCCGCGCGATCGCTTCGAGCATCGAGATGCTGTTGGCGCGGCCTCCGCCGAGGTTGTAGACCTCTCCAGGTTTCGGATTGCGGGCAAATTCCTCAAACGCGCGTACCACATCGAAACTATGGATGTTATCGCGGACCTGTTTGCCTTTGTAGCCGTACACGGTATAGGGGCGGCCGGAAAAGGCGACCTTCAGCAAGTAGGAAAGAAAACCGTGCAACTCGACGCCTGAGTGCGACGGCCCTGTCAGGCATCCGCCGCGGAATATGCCCACGCCCATGCCGAAGTACCGGCCGTACTCCTGCGCATAAATGTCGGCCGCCACTTTGGAAGCTCCGAACAGGGAATGCAGCGTGCGGTCAATGCGGCAGTTTTCGTCGATGCCTTCGAAATCGGCAGGGTCCGCATAGTCGAAGCGCGTCTCGGTCTCGCACAGCGGCTTCTCGTTGGGCGCGTCACCGTACACTTTATTGGTGCTCATGAAGACGAACACAGCATCGCGGCAGTGCTGGCGCGTGGCCTCGAGAAGATTCACCGTGCCGAGCGCATTGACTTCGAAATCGAGCAAGGCGATGTCGGCTGCCTTGTCATGCGAGGGTTGCGCGGCGCAGTGGATAATCAGGTCGAAGCGGTGCTCGCGAAACAGCGCCGTCACGCCTTCGCGGTCGCGGATGTCGAGCGCGGTTGGCGTGAACCGTTGTGTGACCCGCTTGAGCCGCTCCAGATTCCAGAGCGTGTCTCCCGGTGGGCCGAAGAAAACGCGGCGCATGTTGTTGTCCACGCCGACGATGCGGTGGCCCTGCCGGTCGAAATACTCGACGGCCTCGGAGCCAATCAGGCCGCTGCTTCCGGTCACGAGGATGTTCCAGGGTTTCACTGTGCCGCCCCTCCGGCGGACGCGCCGATGCAGCCTGCATCCAGGATTGCTCCGGGAACTTTCTCACACAAACAGGCAAGCATGTTCGCAAAGCTGATCTTCTTGGTGACGTAAGCATTCACTGAGAGTTTGGCGATTCCCGCGTTCACAAAGTTCATGCCGGCTGGCTCGCCCCGCGTTCATCCGCGCTCCTCGCCAGTCACCGAGCCTATCTTCTTTTCAAACCTCAAAAGACGCCGCAACGTGGCCTTCTTTTCCGGCCAGGGTTTCATGATGAAGTGTGGGATCCGCCGCGCCTGGTACATGAATTTGCCCCACTTCGTTTCCCAGAGATCGCGAGCCGGGCCGGGCTCTTCCACGCGCATGACAAGAGGCGAATGAAGTTCCGCGCGCGTGGCGGCAAGGATGGTGCGTGACCTCTTCTTTTCGCGTGAACTTCGGAAGTCTTCGTGGTCCGGAGAACGCGTTAGCCGGTACACGTGGGAAAATCCAGTCCGGTAGAGCATCTTGACCAGGCAGGACTCCGAAGCAAAGAAGGCAGATCCGCTGAGCCCCAACTCCTCGGTCGTGTTTTCATCGGCCAGAAACAGCAGCGGCAATTCATCCTCGGTGCACATACTCTCCACGATGAGAATCTCCCGGGTGAGCTGCCCGAGGTTTCGGATCGTGCGGAACGGATTCTCCAGGTGATAGAGCAATCCCACACAAAGAACCAAATCCGCGCTGTCCATCCCAGACAGCAACGGGCTCTCGGCATCGGCCATGTGCACATCGAGGCCGGGAACGCGGCGCCGGGCTTCCTCGACATTCTCCGCGCGGCCGTCGATGGCCCGCGTTTCGAATCCCAATTCCCTCAGCAGGGCGGAAAAATTTCCGATCCCGCAGCCAACATCCCAGGCCGTTCGTAGGTTCAACTGCGCTTTCCAGACGCCGAGCACATCCCGGAACATCGCGAGGCGTGCCTGATCCAGTGCGCGATAATGAGGAGAATCAAAGGCCCATTCGCGCTGCACTTGAAATGTCCCTCCTGACGAAGCAAGGCTGGCCGAGGAGGTCCACACCTTCATCTGCCATCCTCTTGTTTCGGACGCATCAAATCCTACAATACGAATTCCCAGTCACCAGGCTCAGCCGCGCTCATACATCGGGAAACTCGTGTAAACCCTTGATCACCGCCACTCGGGTCTGAGGAACACCCATTAATTTAATCGGTCCCCCTGCATCCGGCGAGTCCTCTGCTGCTCGATGTCTTCCTGTTCAATGTGCTGCATCATCTCCTTGCGGTGCAAGAAGTAGGTTTCCAGGCTATGCGTCAGCCGCAAGGGCACCACGACAAGCTGATTGTGTGCCATCTCGCGCCACGAAATCGTTCCGCGCGCGGGCACGAGGTGCGTGCCCCACTGAAAAATAAACCCGATATTCCATATCACGAACATCGCAATAGCTGTTCTGGAAAGCACCACCGCACGAGAGGTCTTCCCCACCCACTGCGAGAAAACGTTGAGCATCGCAGCAAGGCCCAGGATGAACACCGGCGTCAGTGATAGAAAGAAACGATTGCCGTAGCTGGAGATGCCGTCCCAATCCGGATAGCTGGAGATGAAATAATAGAAGGCCAGAAACGTCAAAATCGATCCGGTCCCCAGGAGCGCGTTCCGCTTGGCGAGGAAAAGCAGTCCGATCACCGCCAAGAACAGAATCGGCGTCCAAGTTAACAATCCATGGTCCGAGGAGAACAAAACGCGCAAAAGCACGGGCGAAGTCCAATTCCACGTCCGAATTCTCGGGTATCCCGTTTCAAATGGGCTTCCGTAAATAATTTGACGAGTGACGAAGGTGGGCAGCAGCGATACCAGAAACACCGCGCCAAATATGGCCAAACAAGACGCCAGTTTGCCGAGCGGCATGATCGCCTGATTACGGCCCCGCTGCCCTGCCCGAACAAGATGAATTATCTCGAGCCCAGGAAAAATCAGCAAGATAACGTTCGGATAATAGACATTCCCCATCAAGCCCGCGATCAGTCCCAAAGCCGCCCATTGCGCGGGCGTCCGCTGCAACTTTGTGCGATCCCAATACCAAAGAAACAGGGAAACCGAAAATGCAGAAAATGCGTGCGACCATGCGGGGTTGAAATAAATGTATACCGGCAGAGGGCTGGCCAGCCAGATGCCGATTGTGGCGAGGAAAGCCCACTGCTGCTCGAAGTATTTGCAAGTGATTCGAAACGCCAGAAGCAATGAAAGAAAACCATAGCAAGCTGTCGTCAACGCCATCGAAAGCACATAGGGACGTGAGTATCCGCCGGCCGGAATGTTCGCGCCGAAACGATCGAGCAAAACAACAGCCAGATGAACCGTCACCAGGACCGGAGCCCACAAGATCGCGGGACCAACGCTGAAGTGATTTTCGATGTGACCCGTCTTCGTATACATTTCGGGGAGGAGATGTCCCTGCGCATCTACCCGCGACATGATGAAAGACTGGTTTCCAGCGAGGTAGTCGTTTTCGAAATTCAAGTCGTGGTCAATCAGAGCGGAGCGCAAATAGGCGTAATAACCAACTCCATCCCCGCGGACCCAGGGATTCACCAACGGGAGGGTCAGAAGGAAAAAAAGGAACAGCAGCTTTGCGTGCCGCGAGGAAGCCGCGCTGACCGAAAGTGCCTCATTCGGGAGAGGAACACCCCCAATCATGCGATCGCCTTCGAGCGCTCCATCGATCCGCGCGCCATTCATTTTGCCAACCATAAAAAAAATCGCCGCCGCACATTCGAGTGAGCCATGTTTCCTAGTCCCCCCGCTCATACGAAAGGCAACTGCTGCGCAGGAAGCACTTCAATGCATGCGAGCTTCTTCCGATCGCGGCCCCAAAAATATTCCTGTGTCGATAAGGCGCGCCGCTCGAGGCAACACTGTACGATAGACCTGAATTTGTGACTGGACTATACGCCAAAGTGTATGCCAGGCCAACGAAGGAAGAAATATTGTGTTCCTCAATCAAAAGGGCCGGACGATCAACTTGTTCCTCAATCATTATAGGAAAGTCATCGGTGGAACCGGGCCTAAACACTTAAACTCTGCTGCTTGTAGCTTCCCGGGGCGCACCTACAAGGTCTTTCTTTCTTCCATGGTAAGCGACAACTCGATCGATGATTTCCGGCAACGTCGTCTTGGGACGGAATCCGGTCACCTGTTCCAGTTTGTCCAGACAAGGCACTCGCCGGAACATGTCTTCGAATCCGGGTTCATACGCCTGGTCATAGGGAATAAACTCGATGGGCGAAGAGCTGCCGGTCCGTTCCTTGACCCTGTGAGCCAGGTCTTCGATGGTTACTTCGTAGTCATTCCCAACATTAACTACTTCGCCCACTGCCTTGTCGGACGCAACCAGCCGGAGGATCGCCTCGACGGAATCGCGCACGTCGCAAAAGCAGCGCGACTGTTGGCCCGTGCCATAGACTGTGATCGGCGCTCCTTCCAGCGCCTGGCTTACAAAATTCGGCAGCACCATGCCGTAACGCCCCGTTTGCCGGGGTCCCACGGTATTGAACAACCGTGCAATCACGACCGGCAGGCCCTTTTCCTTCCAGTAGGAGAGAGCCAGGAATTCATCCAACGCCTTCGACGCGGCGTAACTCCACCGGCCCTTGGTCGTCGGGCCGAGCACCAGATCGGCGTCCTCGTGGAAAGGCAAGTCGGTGCTCTTTCCATACACCTCGGAAGTCGACGCGGTGAAGACGAGCTTACGCTTCCTGCATGCGGCCTCGAGCACCATTTGTGTGCCGTTGACGTTCGTCTCGATAGTTCGCACGGGGCTTTCCACGATGAGCTTGACGCCTACCGCTGCAGCCAGGTGGAAAATGACGTCGGCTTCGTCCACGAGCTCCGCCAGTAATTGACGGTTTTCAAGCGGCTCGAGAAAATAGTGCATCCGGTCATACTTCTTGAGGTGGCGAATATTTTCCATGCTGCCGGTCGAAAGATTGTCCATCAGCAGGACTTCATCGCCGCGCTCCAGCAGACGCTCGGCAAGATGCGAACCCACAAAACCTGCCCCACCTGTAATCAGATAAACCAAGTCAGATCCTCCTTGTGGCCTAATCCTGGCCTAATTGGGACTCTGAACTTTCGGCTCTACGGGACTTACGTGACTTCTTGCCATCTTCTTCCCGGCCATACCCGCCGTAGGAATAGGGATAGTACCGATACGAATAGTAGTAGTCAGGCGAACTGGCATCCACCGCGTTCAGCACAACACCGAGCATGTGGCACTTCACACCCGCCAAGAGATCCCGCGTGCGAGTAAACGCTTCCTTGGGGGTCTCACCGCTGCGCACGACCAGCAACACTCCATCCACAAGGACGGAAAGAATAACCGCATCGGTCGCGGCCATGATCGGCGGAGAGTCAATCACAATAAATTTGTACCGCAAACGGAGTTCGGTGATGAGTTCGGTCAGCCTGCGCGAAGATAATAGGTCAGCCGGATTCGGCGGAATGGGCCCGGTCGGAATCGCAGCGAGGTTCGTGATGGCCGGATGGGGCACGGTGATTAAATCCAGGGAAGAGACGCCCGCCAGATAGGAACTCAAACCGGCGTGTTTGCCGTCGACGAGACTCAGCGCACGATTAATTCCTGGTTTGCGCAAGTCGGCGTCCACGAGGAGCGTCTTGTCACCGAGCTGCGCAAGCGTTACCGCCAAGTTTACCGCCGCGGTCGTCTTACCCTCGCGCGGTAGTGCACTGGTCATAAGGATGACCTGCGGGGGATGATCAGCCTGGGATAGCAGCAACGAAGTCCGCAGTGCGCGAAACGCTTCCGACATCTGCGACTGCGGCATATTATGCGAGATTAATTCCGCCCTGCCTTCCTTACCGGCGATCACCGGGGCTTTCAACAATTTTGAGAAACGCCCGTTGCGCTTTCCACTGGAGTTGGAAAGGGCCGGCACCACTGCCAGAGAAGGCAGCCGGGCCAGCGTTTCGATGTCGTCCGGAGTCTTTACGGTGTTATCCAGATACTCGCGCAAAAGAGCAAGACCAATTCCTCCGATCAGCCCGACCAGGATGCTCAGCATGATGTTCCGCGTCTTGTTCGGACGGGAAGGCCCGGTGGGGATCAGGGCTGGGTCTACGACTCGAATATTCGAGGATCGCAACCCTGCGGTGATGCCCGCTTCCTTCAATTTCTGAAGCATCCCGTCATACAACTGCTTGTTCGCCTCGGCCTCACGCTTCAGGATGTTGTACTGGACCAACTTCTCGGCCATCTGGTTGGTTTCCGCTTTCTGCTGGTCCAGCGCCTGCTTCAGCAGGAGTTCCCGCTGCCGCGATCCGTGATACTC
This sequence comes from Terriglobia bacterium, assembly GCA_041492805.1. Classification (GTDB taxonomy): domain Bacteria; phylum Acidobacteriota; class Terriglobia; order Acidiferrales; family UBA7541; genus Palsa-360. Next base: position 6,485 of record JBGPXQ010000014.1, read on the forward strand.
CGCTTCCACCTGGTTGGCGATATTGGTCTTCTCGCGCGCAACCAGTTGATCCAAATCCTTCAACTGAGCCTGCAGCCGGACGACCTTGGGATACTTGGGCCCGTACTGGTTGACGGCATCGGTGTATTGAGCGCTCAGCGTGCTTTCCTGTTTGAGAATATCCTGAATGACTGCACTCTCGCGAACGGCGGCGATGGCATCGTAATTCCCGGCTCGCGCGAGCTGATAGACCGCCTCTTTATTGATCCTATCCGTTTGCGCGTCGGTCAGTTGCTTGTTGATGTCCGCGAGCTTTTGCGAGCTGATATCATTCTTCTCGTCAATCGTCCAGATCTGGTTTTCGCGCTCATAAGCGATACGCGCGTCTTCGGCGTTCTCCACCTTAATTTTCATTTCATTGAGTTGACCCGCAAGCCAATTCGAAGCTTGCGTCGCGGCTTCGTAGCGGCTCCGGAAATTCTGCTCGATGAAGTTGTTCAGATGCGCATTCACAACGCGCGCGGCAAGACTCGGATCGGTCGATTCAAATGTTACATCGAGCAAGCGGCTGTTCGGCACCCGTTTGATGGTCATGCTGGCGAGAAATGCACCGAGGGCCGCCGGCCGCTGGAGACTGGCGTCACTGCCCGGTGCCGGGGCTTTCCCCGGCTTGTGCACGGGGCCGCCGAATTGCGGCAGGTTATCCAGACCCATGGACTTGACCGTAAGCATCGCCAGAGTCTCGGTCTGGAGAATCTTCGACTGCGTTACGATGTAATCTTCCAAATCCGCATACATATCGTACGAATCCGTTTCAGAGAAATGAATCGCATTCGCGTTCTCGCGGTCGATTTCAACTCTCGCGGTGGCCTCGTAGACGGGCTGCATCCGGAACGTAGCGATTGTGACGATCGAAACGATTGCCAGCAGGAAAAACAGGATCAGCCACTGATGCTTGCGCAGAACGATCAGATAGTCGAGCAAATGAGGCTCACGCGGCATCAGGTCCAGAGCCAGGAACGGCGATCGGTTCTGGAGCGAATCTGCGGCTAAGCCCCCGGGCCGTTCACGCGGTACTAAATTATTTGTTTCATCCATAAGATCTTCGTTTGCTCCAAATTGTCAAATTGGATTCGGGCGGCTCGCCGCAACTACCATCTTCCTGCAGTGACAATGGCAAGACCCGTCGTGAGTGATATCGCAACATCGCCAGCGCGGTGCCATGCCTTCTTCCCCGAACTGTCCGGGACAAATAGAATGTCGCTAGCCTGCAACATCACGTCCTCGCTCTTGAGCTGCAACACTTTTTTCAAGTCCACGCGGACCTCATCCCGCTTGCCAGTCTCCGGATTCTTGCGCAGGATCACGGTTTCGTTTGTCTTGGCGCTTCCCGTTGTCCCCCCGGCCAACGACAGGACCTTGAGGGTGGTCATGCGATCCCGGTCGTTTTGCATCACGAACCCGCCTGGATGAATCACCGCACCAACCACGTAAATGATTCCAGCGCGCGCCACGGAAACAACGTCACCACCCAGGACTGGAATATTGAACTGCGAGGTGCCCGATTCGAGCAGGTCACTCAAACTGATCGTGAACGTCTGGGCTTCGACTGGAACCTTCCCCGCATCGGAGTCTTCGGATCCCGTCTGCGACGAAGGCGGGCGTGTGACGATGACAGTACTGCCAGCGTCTTCCGAGATACCGCCCGCTTGAGAAAGAACTTGGAGCAGCGTCGTTTGGCGGATCGCCTGAATGACCATCGGGGTCTTGACGGCCCCTATTACCGTGATGGGCTGGCTATGCTGCTCTTTCAGAAACACGCTCACTTGCGGCGTCGATACTAAACCGTTGCTCTGCAATAATTCTGCGAGCTTGTCCTGCAGTTGAAAGGTCGTGAGTCCAGTGACGCGCACTTTCACGGGAATCAAAGGCAGCGAAATAAAACCAGTCTCGTTGACACGAACCTCGCGTGAGAGCTCAGGCACATCGAAGACATCAATACCCAATAGATCGCCGCTCCCGATCACGTAGTCGCCTTGTTTTACGGAAGTGGCAAGCGCGAGCTGCGCGATGCGATCGTTGGCGTCCGTCACCGTTTCGAGTTTGGGAGATGACACCGCTCTTTGTTGCTGAGAAAGGACTGCTGGGGCTGCCAGCAAGAAAACTATTGCAACCCGGCTAGACAACCGCACTAGCGGGCCGAGGACACCCGGTCTCTGAAGAGTCATCACTTAGATTCCCCCACGCGATTGCCATTATACAGACCCTTTTCTCGTGTCAAGGCTATATAATCGCGGAAAAATAAAATGTTTCGCATTGGTACACCGTGCTGAAACGCTGTGTCTACGCGCCGACGGTGCGAGCCGTTCGATGCGCTTAAAATTCCGGGATGAGTGCGAACCAGTGCGGCATAACACTGCCGGATGCGCCACATAGATAGCTGGGACAACGTTAGCAAGATTCAAGATCTGTTCTGAGAGCGCGAAGAAAGAACCGGGGATGTTGCAAGTGCGGCCTGCAAGAGAAATACCAGTGCATTCGAAGGAATATGAAAATTGAAATCCACGGTCGCGTGGACAAGAAGGCCAAAACAAGCAACCAAGGCGCCAGCATGATAGGCAAGGTTCATCACCTCCCGCTCCGCAACAAGAGCCTTCCAGCCGGTCCAAGCCAACAAGACCAGAAATCCCAAACCGAACAGTCCACCAAGAGCGCCTGTGTCTGCCAGGGCCTCTGCGTAATCGTTGTGGCTGTGATTCACGACGAGTCCGTCATAGATAGTTTCGTAAAGAGGAAACACTTCCTGCAGCGTGCCCAAACCAGTTCCGGCGATTGGATGATCGAGAAAAACCCGCCAGGTCCCGTGGAGCATTTCACTCCTGCGGCCTTCACTGACTTCCAGGCTCTTGTAGCTTGCAAACCGCTCGAGTGCCCGGCCTACGCCGAGCCACGACACAAGCGCTATGGCCAGGACTACGACCAAGCCTGCGGCCACCAATTCCTTCCGTTCCCTTCGTCGCAAAATGATCAGGATTGCAAGTAACCCGATTTCAGCCACGAAACTGATGATGCCGCCCCGCGAAGCTGCAAGAAACAACGCCCCGATGGGAAGTAAAGTGAACAAAGTGACCAACGGCAACTGGTCGCGCCGTTCCGCTCTCAAAACCAGGATGGCAAGGCCCGGTGGGATCAACAATTCCACCAGGCCCGCGAAGTGATTTCGATTGACGTAAGGACCGAAAGGAATCCCACCGTAGCGCAGTTCGCGCACCCAATACAATTTCCCGTTAAATGTAAAGTGCTGCAGGATGGCGAATAGCGACACGCTGAATCCAAGAATCAGCAAGAACCAGACAAAACCATGCCAGTGCTCGAGTGTTCGATAGGACTGCGCACAAAGAAAAAACAACGCCAGGAGCGCGGTGTACTTGAGCAGCTCTATGCGAGTCAGAAACGGATACACGGTGATGCCTGTCGCCAGCTGCAGGGCCACCACTCCCCACAGACCGAGAAGCGGCCACAAGAGCGGGTTCCATACGACCTTGAATTCACTGCCAGCCCACGCTCTCCATGCCCACAGCAAGAGCAGTGCGGCAGCTCCCACTTCCAGCACCGCTTCCGACCAGGGTTCGACCGCTCCGTGAGCCAGCACGGCGAAGGTGACCAGCACACAGATACCGGCGCGTATCGCCTTCATCGTGGCGCCCCTGCGGGAAAAACAGCCACGTCATCCACCCACACCATGCCGTTGATCTTGTTGTCAAGGCGAGCGCTGGGCATGCGTCGAACGACGACCTGAATCAGATGTGTCTGCGGCCCGGTCGTGAACTCGACCTCTTCCATCGTCCACGGTTGGTTGCCCGTTTCGTTGGGAGTAAGCACATCCAGATCCTTCATCCTGCGCGGATCGCGGATCTCAAACCTCATGCCGCTATCGGTCGAAATGTGGTCCGTCTGGAGATACCCACGAAAGCGGTAGCGCGTAGCCGGCGCAACGAGGACCCATTGGTAAAGATCTTCGTAAGAAAGATTCTGCGTACCATCGAAGGCAATCCGAGCCGAGCGCGAACCTGAATGTTTTTCACCAGTGTCGAAATCGAAGTCCGCGCCTGGGACGTCGCGTTGGTGCCACCCGAAACCTCCGCCCGACGGATCACTCTCGAATCCTCCATCAAAAACCAGTGAGCCGGGCGGCGATGGCAGTGGGAAGGCGCCTTGGGCTGCCGTCGCCTGCCGCCAAACGGAACCGGCCTCATCAAAGCGCGCCTGATCTACCAGCATGTCGGTGAACGCGAACAGCTTTTTCCAGTCGATGGATGGCTTTTGCGCTATCAGGTGATTCCACACGGCCAGCGCAGCCGCTCCCTCCTGCGCCTGTACGAGAAAAGAGAGCGCTTCCCAATCTCCCTCGGGCGTTTTCGGCAGGACTTGATCGAGCAGTACGCGTACATCGGGATTGCTATTCCAGGCACGCGACACGGCAAGTGGGAGCAGCTTTGGGTCCACCACAACGGCCCGATGGATTTCCGCATAGGCTTCCGGCAAACGCTGCTGGCGGAGAAGAAAATTTCCATACCTCCACGAAACCTCCGCCGAAATCGGGTAATTTTCTTGCGCGCCGCGAAAGTATTTTTCCGCCTCCGCGTCATTGCCTGTCATCTCGAGTGCGCTCGCCAGATCGAGCTTGTAGAAAGCGGAGCGGGGATCGAGTTGCACAGCGCGGCGGTAGTAAGAAACAGCCAGGGGGAGATCGGAGTGTTCGAAATCAAGCTGGCGGTAGCGTCCCAGCCGGTACCAGTTTTCAGCGTTTGCCGGCTCGATCTTCGAGGCGCGGGGCCAATCGTCCGGATTTGAAGACGCGCCGTAGTGGCTGGCTCGCGCGTGGTTCACACTTGCGTAGGAGAGCCAGACCGCGGTTGCGACCGCGAGGGCAATCGCAAGGCTACGCCGGATGGGATTGGCTGGTGGCTCAGTCATCCGGCGATAATCTGCTACGGACGGACGGTATTGTGCAACTGAAAAGGCAGGGAAACTGCCGACAGTCGCGCATCCGGCAACAGAGGAAGATGCCGAGTATCCCGGGGGCCAAAGGCTAGTCCCGTTGCCTGGAAGCAGGAACCGCGAGGAGCGGCCCGCTGGATACTGACTGACTTAGAAGTTCGCGCGCAGCCTGGTGAAAGCTTCTTCCAGACACGAACCATCCGGCAAGAGCGGTCTTCGGGATATCGCCTTCGACTCCCTGGACACAATGTTCAAGCTCTGGAGAAATACGGAAGAGGAGCGCGTCGCCCAATCCGGTGTTGTGAACCTCGTGCAACATTTCCTCCGCGCCATAGCGCCTCATCTGCCATGCCCCACCGCGGAAGAGAGCAGGCGTTAGGTTCACACTCATGGCTATCATCCGCCCATCACACAAATCGTCATGCCAATGGTCGTAGTGTCCATCGCAGGAAGTCATGCGATAGACGCGCCCGGAGTACTCTCCAATTCGCCCGCAACCTGTGATTCGCTCGATCAACCGATGGAAGGCAGGGACGTTGGCGACGAACGTCAGGAGGCCGATTGTGGGCTGATCTTCCATACAAAATTCCAGCGCAATGCCCTTATGGTCGAAGGGAATGAACCTCGCAGATTCAATTCGCTTCAGAACGTTCTGTAACAAGTCCGATTCGAACAATCTCGGAAGGATGATGTAGTCGTCGCGGTCAAATTGTGTGCGCAGTCTTCTTAAGTCGCTCTCGGACCCTGAAAAAACAACACCAGTCCGCGTCAGCTGGATCATTGCCTTTCTCCGATCACCAAATGAACAGACTCCTGAATCGCCGCTTCGCCCTCCGGCAGTTGGACCGGGAGCGCGGCCGAAATCGATTTGGAAGCCCGGCGCAGCTCCGAATGAAAATCCTCTTTTTCCCAGCGGAACCATCCTGCCATAGCTGTTCGAGGCACGTCGTCTTCCACCGGCAGGACGCGATGGACCAGTTTGCGCGTAACCCGGAATAGAATCCCGTCGCCGAGTCCCGTATTGCGGATCTCGTGGAGGAGCTCTTCCGAATCTCGATTTTTCATTTGCAAAGCCCCGCCCCGAAATTCCTGCGGCGTGAGGTTTAACGAAAAAGCCACCAACCGGTGGTCGTGAACGTCATTGTGCCAGCGAATGCGATGATTTTCAGACGCAATCATACGGTAGACGCGCCCGCGAAAATTGGCGATCTTGCGGCAACCCGTGACGCGTTGGACAATCCGGTGAAACGCCGGCGTGTTGACCAGGAACAGCAACAAGTCGAATGTGGCGGGATCATCCATCACGTCCTGAAAGGTGATGCCATCGTCGTTATATCGACGGAATGATGCCGCACGGATGCGCCGAAGGATCATATCCAGAAGCTCCGGCTCGACTAGCTTTGGCAGAACAATGTAATGGTCGCGATTGAATTGTGCGCGCAGACGGCGCAGGTCAGCTTCTGAACCCGAAAAGGATACGCCCCTGCGTGTCAATTGAATCACGTCGCCTCTCCGGAAAACGAATCAATAGCCGCCTGCATCTGCATGGTAGCTCGCTGCAGCTTTATCCTCAAGACTCAGGCTTTCTGGGTGTCCGATTCTCCAGCGGGGTGCTTGTCGTACTCAGCCCGCGAATCTCGTTCCACCTGTTCTGCCGGCTTCGGGATTCTCCAGAAATAAAGAAATGTGGGGATTCCATTAGGCATCGTATGTTTTTCAAGCCGTTCGGGCGCCCACCCATAGATTTGAAAATTCCGCGAGACGATGCGAGCGCCTGGAAGAAGCTCGGTGCGCAACCGTTCCACCAGCCTCAAATTTGCGTCCGTACCCAGATACATCGTGACAACCGTGGCCTCGGAAATTTCCACCTTCTTCGCATCCTGCTGGAGAAACTGCACCCGGGACTCGACTCCATGCCGGCGGGCTTTCGCCTGTGCCTCAGCAATCCGCTGCGGGCTGACGTCCACTCCCACCGCTCGGATGCCGTACCTCTCCGCTGCCGTCACAACGATCCTTCCGTCACCACACCCGAGGTCGTAAAGGATATCGCCCGGCCCGACACTCGCAAGATGGAGCATATGGTCAACGACTTCTTGAGGTGTCGGATCATATATGGCAAGGTCCGGCTTGAGCCGCTGGCGAAAGCCAAAGCCGTACTCCCGCAACAGCCGCCAGGGACGCACGAGTGCATAGAAAGGAGCGAGGACCCGGGGTAAACGAATGGATTGGCGATCCGTCTCCGTCGGGCTCGTGGCCAGGCGCAGCATGTGCCGGATCCCGTTCCCGATCTTATCTCCTGACCGAAGCCGGAATGCGGCTCGCGGCAGCACTCCCGTGCTTGGATCCGACTTGCCCGCAAGCTGATTGCACACCTGATTCGCCAGCCACCGGACGTTGGAATCCTGCTGCGCCTGCTCCAGGATAGACGACGGTAGAGGCGCAGCGAGCAACCCGTGTGCCAGATAAAGGCCCAGGAGGAGCAGACGTGTGGACTTTAGCTCTTTGGCGATGCGCAGTGCCTGCGGCCAAACCACGGGCTGCGCCTGAATCAGCTCTGCGATGTCCGCGATCCAGCCCAGCCGCTCCCAGAAATGTTTTGCGCCATGAACGCACAACATCACAAGAGTGTCTTCGATTGAAAATGTGTGCAGCTTCCTCCCAGCCAGATCCACGGTGATTCGCCGGTGCTCCATTTCGGCAAAATCCAAAGGAACAGGAAAATAGCGCAGGGTTCGTTCCGTGTGGAGTTCGACGGACATGTCTCGAACGTTCGAGAAGAATGCATATTGGCCCGGGGCATGCGCCTTCTGTCCATCGTGCGCCTCCCGCAGGTCAAATTCCGGCCTATATCCCGCGACCTGCATCAATGAGGTCGTTTGAGGGATAAACCGCTGTGGAACTGCAAAATCCAAGTCCACGCACCTGCGCCTTGTTAAACTGTGATACGCAAGCCAGGACAACAAGGGACCCTTATAGGGAATCACGGGAATCCGTTCGGCCTCGAATAGTTCGTAGAGAAGAATCATCTCGTTGAGCAGTGCCAGTCCGGAAATGCCGGTGTCGCGCGCTGGCGCGTGAAGCATTGCCCGTTCGATCGGCTGCAGTAAATCTCCGCCCGCGCCGGTCACGTTTTCAAAGACGAGCGATTCCAGTGTGTGTTGGATGGAAGTTGCAATGATGTCAGTCCAGTTCAGCCGGCCGGCCAGAAGCTCGCGAATTCGGTCCCGATGGATAGGATCCAAACGAGTGCGCGCGCAACAAACGATTAGTTCGAGTTCCGGACGCAATTCTATTTTCAATGTGCGCTTTCCAGTCCGCGGCATTCCTGCTCATTCTCGCAGGATTATTTCAATTCAGTGCAAAAAATGCCGCGTCCATCAAACAATGAACAGCCACAGGTACTCTAATCGCAAACTATTTCTTGAGGGCAGCCAAGCGAACTGGATTTAACTTCGACTTGAGTGATCCTTCCGATCCACCAGCCGTTTGACGAACCCGTGAAACTGCAGCAGTCCCTGATTCAGGAGCCCTTTTAGCCGAGCCCTGCCTCTGAACTGGGGCAACACCATCGTGCGACTCTGTCAGGGTGACTGGCTTCCCGGGATACAGGTAGGTCTGAAAGAATTCACCGTATGGCAGGCCAGTTCGCCGTTCGATCATTCCACCCCGCTCCGAGTTCGGGCCTTGGAATCTTCCCACCGATGAACTCACGGTCCTGTGATTCCTCCACGAGGCATGAGAATCCTGTGGATACTTTATCCACCATTCGCACGATCTTGCGACACACGCTTACCGCGCGGCGAGACTCACCCGGAGCCGCCCGCAGCTTTCAACAAGTAAGCTTGGTGTGAATGCAGCAAGAGTTTCGTTTTGGGTTCTCCCACAGCGCATATCC
>JBGPXQ010000197.1:0-5184 GCA_041492805.1 Terriglobia bacterium
AGAAGATCGAGGCGTACGCTTCGCCGTCGATGGCCGGGTCGTAGCCCTGCTCGATCAGCACTTGCGCCTTGCGCTCTTCCTTCATTTTCGAATTGATGAACTCGCTGATGTCCGGGTGGTCCACGTTGAGGATCACCATCTTGGCCGCACGGCGGGTCTTGCCGCCGCTCTTGATCACCCCGGCAAAGGCGTCAAAGCCCTTCATGAAACTCACCGGCCCGGAAGCGATGCCGCCGCCGGAGAGCGTTTCGTGGCTGCCTCGCAGCGAGGAGAAATTCGTGCCGGTGCCCGAGCCCCACTTGAAGAGCAGCCCTTCGATCTTGGCCAGGTTCATGATCGATTCCATGTTGTCCTGGACGGAGTTGATGAAGCACGCGGAGCACTGCGGCTTGGGCTGCACGCCCACGTTGAACCAGACGGGCGAATTGAAACTCATTTTCTGCTCGACCAGCAGGTGCGAGAGGTCGTCGCGGAAAGCATCGCGGGCTTCGGTGGAGGCGAAGTAGCCGCCCTCCTCGCCCCAGCGCACAATCGTGTCCACCACGCGGCCGATCAGTTGGCGCACGGAGATTTCGCGCTCCGGCGAGTTCAGCTTCCCGTGGAAATATTTCGAGGCCACGATGTTTGTGGCCGTCTGCGACCATCCCTTGGGAACGTCGATATTCTCCTGGCGAAAAATCGTCTGGCCTTTCTCATTCGAAATCTGCGCCGTGCGCTTCTCCCACTCCACGGCGTCGAACGGAGAAATCTTCCCGTCCGTAAAATAGCGTTTGAATTCGAGGCCCTTTTTGGCCTGGGGCTGGGTTTCCGTTTTCGCGTTCATGGTTTTGTCTGTTAGAGCGACTTTGGCCTGTGCCATTTCCGCCTCCGCGCAGGAGGGTTCCCCGAGGCCCGGAGAACCTCTCTATTTTACCCCCAAGTGAGTGCCTGGTGGGTTCGCGTTGCCTGATTCTCCAAGCAGGCTACGCTCGACTCAGGGAAGATCACATCGAGTACCGTCGAGCCAGCGAAAAAGACGAATAAAACTCCGTCTGCGATTTTCACGCGGCTTTGAAACGCGCGCCAATCGCTCCAAGAGCGCCGGTCCCAAATGGCCGGCCAGAGGGTGGTCAAAACCCTCTTCGTTGTCTCGTTTGTACCCGGGCTGACTGCGTGGCGTCTCCGCGACAGGAACCGGATTCCCGGGGTGCGGGATCAGGAGCCGGGCGGGGAGCGTCACGTTCCCCCGAACCTGGAGGCGCATCCTATGCGCGTTGTGGAAAACTTGTCAAGGAGAATCCAACGAAAAGCACAAAATATCTGGCAAGCGGTGCTCAAAATGTCTACTGGTTGTGGTGGTGTTTCGCTTTCGAAGTCGGCGTTTCGATGCGAATTGCGCAAGCGATGGAACGGGAAGCCCCGTCTTCTCGTGCAGTTGTGGGAGAATTGAGATTGTGCGCCCGCGTGGCGGGCATTCGATTCGGAGAGAGCCGCTCGGAGACGAGTATCTTGGTTTAAACAGCATGCATCTCAGAGAATGACATGGACCGCGCCTCCAATTTTCGCAGAATGTGGCAAGGACTCGCCCTTGTCGCCGGGGTGCTCGCCGTTTCGCTGACGATTCCGCCGCTGGCGGCCCAGCAAGACGGCGCGACTATTTCTGCGCAACCGCCAAAACTTTCCCTCGACGGCGTCCCGAACCACGGCCTCGTGACGCCCGTGCTCTACCGCGGAGGCCAGCCAGAGCAGCGGGCTTACGCGGAGTTGAAAAACCTCGGTATCGAGACGGTGGTGAACTTCCGCCATGAGGCCGGCGTGATCGAAAAGGAGCGCAAAGCCGTCGAAGCCCTGGGCATGCGCTTCGTCAGCATTCCCTGGAGTCCCTGGCACGACCCGACCGCCGAGCAAGTGGCGGAGTTTCTCGAGTTGCTGCGCGCGCATCCGAAGCAAAAAGTGTTCGCGCACTGCCACTATGGCTCAGACCGCACTGGTGTGATGGTGGCCGCTTATCGCATCGCCGCGGACCACTGGACGCCCGAAAAAGCCCTGGAAGAAATGAACGCATACCACTACCACCACTTTTTCTATCCTCATCTGAAGTCCTACGTAGAGGGTTTTCCGAAACAGCTTGCGGAGGATCCCCGTCTCCGCGTCTTCGCCAAGCCCTAGGCCGGCGAAAAAAGAAAGCTCGCCTCGCGGGAGGCGGGCGGAGTCAGGATTTGTTTCGGGCTTGCGTTTATTCGTAGCGCAGGGCTTCCACGGGATCCAGCCGCGCCGCCTTCATCGCCGGCCACACGCCGAACACCAAGCCGATCGAAACCGCGAGCGATTCTCCCAGCAGGATGGCCCAGGCCGGCACCACGGCGTGCATCGTCGTCGTGGCGTTGATGAGCGGCACGAATCCTCCCACCACTATGATGATGGCGAGTAGGCCGCCGATGGCGGTGAGCGTCATGGCTTCGAAGAGGAATTGCCAGCTGACGTCCCGGCGCCGCGCGCCGATGGCTTTGCGCACGCCAATCTCGCGCGTCCGCTCGGTGACGCTCACCAGCATGATGTTCATCACGCCAACGCCGCCGATCAGCAGGCCGATCGAGCTTAGCACCACGACCACCAGCGCGACCGCGCCGATGATGGCGTGAAACTGCTCCACTTGTTGCAACTGCGTCTGGATCGAGAAGCTGTCCGGCTGGTTGTGATGCACGTTGCGACGGCGGCGCAGGACTTCACGCGCTTCTTCCACCGATGTGTCGAGTTGTCCGTGCCGAGCCAGCATCCGGAAGCCATGCTCGTACGCCGCTGGATACATCTTCTTAAACGTGTAGTACGGCGTGGTCACGCGTCGGTCTTCGTCGTTGGGGCCAAAATTTCCCTTCGGTTTCAGGAACACGCCGACGACCAAAAAAGCCTTGCCGTCCACCAGGATTTCCTTGCCGATGGGATCGAGATTCTCAAACAGCGCCGATGCCGCGTTCTCACCAAGGACCACAACTTTCTCACGATGTAGATTCTCGGATTCGGTGAAGAAGCGGCCCGCCTTCATCTCCGCATTGCCGTACACATTCAAGTAGGCGGGGAAGGTGCCGCGGAAGTCGGTGCCGCCGCCGCTCAGCCGGTTGTCTTTGTACCGGACGTTGTGCGCCTCCTCCCAGTGGAAGAGGGAGATGGCAATATCTTTCACCGCCGGGCACAGCTCCTTGATGGCCTCGCCATCCTCCAGAGTGAGTGGCTTGCGCTCCCGCTCTTCCCTCGGGCGCCGGCCGAAGTTCGGCCCCTGGTCAAATCGCGAGATGAACGCGGTGTCTGCGCCGAAGCCCGTAATCGCGTCCTGAATGCCCTTATCGAAACCCTCCACCAGCGCCGCCACCGCCATCAGCACGCCCACGCCGATCACCACCCCCAGCACGGTCAGGGAGCTGCGCATCTTGTGCGTCCGGAGCATGTCGAACGCCAGCTTCACATTTTCGCGATAATCTTGCGCCACGAGACCGCTCCCTTTCTCCTGCGCTTACACTTCCTGCCGCAAAGCTTCGATCGGATCCAGCCGCGAGGCTCGCACCGCAGGGTAGATTCCAAAGAACAAACCCACGCTGGTCGAGAGCGTCAATGCAATCACGACCGCGCTGATCGGCGTCTTGATCGGAAATGACGTCGTGGCCGTCACCAGCGCTCCGATTCCGTACGCCAGCACGATTCCTACCGCCCCGCCCAGCGCCGTGATGAAGGCGGACTCGGCCAGGAACTGCATGATGATGTGCCGACGCCGCGCTCCCAGCGCTTTCCGGATTCCGATCTCGCGCGTGCGTTCCACCACCGACGCCAGCATGATGTTCATCACCACGATGCCGCCCACCACCAGAAAGACAGAGACGATTCCCACCGCCATCTCGAAGATCTTCGCCGTCAGATCCTCCCACAGCCCGGTGATCGAAGACGGCGCGATGATCCCGAAATTGTCCGGGTCGTTGTAAGGCACATGCCGCCGGGCGCGGAGAAGTTGTCTCGCCTCATCCTGCGCCGCGTCCGTCAAATCCGCCGAATAAGCCTGCACGAAGAGGATGATAGAACCCTGCGCAAAGTGCCAGGTCTTCTGAAAAGTGCCGAATGGAATCAGGACGAAATTGTCCTGGGACTGTCCCAGCACGCTCCCCAGCGCCGTCGCCACGCCCACCACCTCGTAGCTTTCGGAGCCTGCCCGGATGGTCTTGCCGATGGGATCGATGTTCGAGAAAAATTTTTGCGCCACGTCGGCGCCCAGCACGCAGACCGGCGAGCGATGGGTGTCATCCGTCTCGTTGATTCCCCGCCCGATGGCTGTGCCGATGGCCCGCACTTCGCTGTAGTTCGCTGTGACCCCGAAGATATTCACATCCTCGGAGAGTTGGCTGCCGTAACGCACGTCCTTGGTGGTCGGTTCGATGGCGGCCACGCGCTGCGCCAGTTTCATTTCCTCACGGAGCAGCTTCAGATCGTCCACGGTCATCAGCGGCCGCTTCTGCGCTTTCAGGAACTCGTCGAAGTTCGTGATAATTCCGAAGCGGTCAACGATGAAGGCGTTGGCTCCCAGGTTGGCGATCTTGTCCGCCACGTAGGAGTTCAGCCCCGTGATCACGGACATCACCGCCACCAGCGTGGTAACCGCCAGGATCACCCCCAGCAGAGTCAGGAACGTGCGCAGTTTGTGGCTGCTCAACGTATCGAACGCCATGCGAATGGTCTCGCCCAGCGCCACGCTTGCCTCTTTGGCCTTCGACAGCACACACACCTCATCTATGGGTTTTGCGGGCTTCCCTAGTGTAATACGAATCCCCAGCCTTAAAGGTTTCTGCTGCAAGACGATGGGTGACCATTGGCGCAAGGGGGCTGTGCCAGCGGGACAGATAGTGGTACAACCGGTGTAAGCCGAAAGGAATCAGACTGATGGCGAGTGAATCTCGATTCCCGGGAGCGCAATGAAGCACGGGTGGGTAACTCGGCTTTCTCTGGCGGCACTTGTGGCGCTGATTGCCGGTTCTGCTTCAAGGCTGTGCGCGCAGGTTCAGTCGGGTGGGTTCTCCCCCACCGAGCTGCGGGCACTTGTCGAGCGCGTAGCTGCCAACCAGCATCGCGACGACGACACTCTCGAACAGTACGAGCGGATCGAGCGCCGCACCATTCGCCAGAGCGCACAACACAAGACCCCGGCCGAGGACAAGACCTGGCGCG
>JBGPXQ010000185.1:0-5396 GCA_041492805.1 Terriglobia bacterium
CAGGAAGCATCCTAGCCCGCAAATCTCAATCGTGAGCAACCGGATACGCGGGAAAAGACGGTGATCGATCATCACCTCGCAATGCGGAATGCGCGGACGCCGGAACAGCGTGAGAAGCTAAAGAAAATGAGGGAAGAGTTCCCGCGCCGCGCCACCCGCGCGTCAATCCCCGACTGGCTTCGACGCTCTTAACTGTGTGTTAAGGACATCACTCCGAACCGCCGGCAGCACCGGTCGCCGCGCCCCGGCCGCGGTGGATGTCAGTTGTCCGGTAATCCGACTTATCAGGACTTAGCCTAAGTTTTTTGATCGCCAATGCAGGCGTTACAATTCCCTGTCTTTTTACTGCCAATCGCTACGCTCTTTGATGGAGAGTGGGTAAAAGTATCGGGCACAGTGCCTAAGCGAGGACTCGAACCGGGAACCCGCTGATTAAGAGACCGTCCAAAGACAATTGATATTGAGTGCGATGCTTCGCTATCGTGTTGATTCTCCGCGCCAGTACAGGCGGGCTGCTTCCCCTGCCCACTACCACCAAGTGCGATAGTTCTTGATGGAGGGTGGGCACAAGATAGGGCACACTCTGTGAATCGCAGTTACCGGACCGGTGAGGGAATCGTGGATGGCGCGGGCAAGATCGGAATTCTGACAGGCGGCGGAGACGTCCCGGGACTGAACTCGGTAATCAAGTCGGTGGTCTATCGCGCAAGTGAGATGGGCCGCTCCGTGATTGGGATTCGCAAGGGCTGGGAGGGCCTGACGCATCTCGATCCGTCGCAGGAAACCGACGCGCGCTACACCCGGCCGCTCACGCGCGAAAACACACGCGCCATTGACCGCAGCGGCGGCACCGTGCTGCACACTTCGCGCACCAACCCCGTGCGCATCAAGAAAGGTAGCCTGCCCGCGCATATGCCACAGTCGGAACTTGAGGAGCTCTCGGGTGACGGGGAGGCTTTTGATTTCACGCCGGTGGTGCTCCGGAATCTCGAGCGGCTGGGCATCGGCTGCCTGATCGTGATCGGCGGCGATGACACTCTGGGCTTTGCCACGACGCTGCAGAGCGCGGGATTCCCGCTGATTGCCATTCCCAAGACGATGGACAACGACGTGCGAGGGACGGAGTACTGCGTCGGGTTTTCGACAGCGATTACCCGCGCGAAGGAGCTGGTGACCCGGCAGCGGACGACGCTCGGCTCGCACGAGCGCATCGGCATCTTCCGAATCTTTGGCCGCGATGCGGGCTTCACGGCGCTCTACACCGCTTACGTGACTTCTGCGCGCTGCCTGATTCCCGAATATGCTTTCGATCTCGATTTGCTGACGAGCCTGCTGGTTGAGGACAAGCGTAATAATCCCAGCAACTATTCGTTTGTGATTGCTTCGGAAGGCGCGGTGTGGACTGGGCAGAAGGTGGCGGATTTCGGCGAGGCCGACGCGTACGGGCATCGTAAGAAGGTGGATATCGGCCATGCGCTGGCGGAAATTCTCCGGCAGCGGACCGGCGAAGAGGCGATGACGAGCGATCTGACGTACGATCTGCGCAGCGGCGACCCGGACGCGGTGGATCAGGTAGTGGCCACAACGTTCGCGAATCTTGCGCTGGATCTGATCGGCGACAACGTGTTCGGCCGAATGGTCGCGGTGCGCGAAGGCCGCTATGCGCACGCGCCGTTGCCCGATCCGGCGCTCGGCCCGCGCACTGTGGACGTCGCCAAGCTCTACAACACCAAGCGCTACCGCCCGCACTACACCGGCAAGCTCGGCGATCCGCTATTTCTCATCTCCGCGTAAGCGGCTGTCGCTCGGACCATCTGCCACGACCGGCCTTTTGATGCGCTATGCGAACCGCAAGGCTTCGCGGCAGTGGACTCTGGTCACGCCGGTGTCTCGATCTGTACGCAGCCGATTCAGCCCGGAAAGACAGAGGGAGTATGTGGTTCCGAGTCGACATGGTGCACAAGTGGTATGTGAGAGAGTGGTCTGCTCCTGCTGATTTGAACTCCCGCTGTGGGTCAGTCTCGGGGCGGGGCGTTTGTCCGAATCTCTGAGGATGGCGCGCCTGAGAGGATTTTAGAACTCTTCCTGTGGGGTCAATTGTGTCAGGACCGGACATGTCCGGTAATCCGACTTATCGTCCACTGGCACGCTCTTTTCCTATTGCCATTCTATACGTAGAGCAATACTATCCCTATAGAAAGCCGATAGGAGACTTTAATTGAGCCCTGAACCGACAAGCCTTTTGCAAGGGACTTTGGACTTGCTGATCTTGAAATCGCTTATCGCTGGCGAGGTGCACGGATTGGGAATCTCGCGCAGGATCCAGCAGATCACGGGTGGCACTTTTGTTGTTAAGCCAGGCTCGCTCTTTCCCGCCCTACATCGAATGGAAGAAGAAGGTTGGATTTCATCTTTTTGGGGAGAGTCCGAGAACAACCGCCGCGCCAAGTACTACCGATTGTCGAAGGCGGGATTGAAGCAGCTCGAAGTCGAAACCAAGCGATGGGGCCGCATTACTTGGGCTATCGCTCAAGCCTTGGAAGCATCGTAGAGAGGTGTTTAGCATGCCGCTCCTTGTGAAAGCCCGAAGTTTCCTGAGAAATCTCTTTTTATCCCGGCGTGTGGAGGCAGACCTCGATCAGGAGGTTCATTCCCACCTCGAAATGCTGATCGAGGAAAACATTCGCGCGGGCATGCCGCCGCACGAAGCGCAACGCGCCGCGCGGATCGAACTTGGCGGACTCGAGCAAGTCAAGGAGCAAGTGCGCGAGGCGCGGACGGGCGCGTTTCTGGATTCCCTGCTGCAGGATCTGCACTTCGCGATCCGGAGCCTGCGCCGCACGTCCGGGCTTACTGCGTTCGTGGTGATCACGCTCGCGCTGGGCATCGGGATGACCTCGGGGACTTTCAGTATGGTCGATGCTCTGATTTTTAGGCCTTACCCCGTACCGCATCCGAGCGGCGTGGTCACTCTGGTGAGCACTACACACGATAGTAGCTTCGACGATTTCTCCTATCGCGAATACCTGGACATCCGCGGAAAAACGAAGAGCTACGACGGCGTCATCGCCAATGCAGATATGGAGGCTGTCGGCTTCAGCGCCGAACCAGGAGCCACGCCACGGGTCAGGGGCGGAATGATGGTTTCCGGTAACTACTTCCGCGTGCTCGGCGTAGAGCCGCGGCTGGGGCGCGGTTTTCGGGAGGACGAAGATCAGGTGCCCGGCCGCGATGCCGTGGTGGTGCTCGGACCGGACTTCTGGAAGCACGAATTCGCGAGCGACCCGGGCGTCCTGGGCAGGACTATTCGCCTGAACGGCACGGAGTTCACCGTGATTGGCGTAGCTCCGGAAACCTTCCCGGGGATGCAAATATTCGGGCATCCCGACTTCTACATGCCGCTGGCGATGGCGCGGGTGTTTTCGACCAACCTCCAGAAGAATTTTTTCGAGGACCGCGACGATCGCGAGCTGAATGTAAGGGCGCGCTTGAAACCGGGTACGACGCTCGAGCAGGCGCAGAATGAACTCGCTGTGCTCGCGAAAAACTTCGAAGGGGAGTATCCAAAGTTCAATCGCAGCCGCGGCGCGGCGGTACACACCCAGTTCGAAATGCGGACTCGAGATGACGACGTGAATTGGAAATTCGGCGTGATCTTTGTGATCCTTGCGCTGGCGGTCCTGCTGGTGGCTTGCACCAACGTTTCGGGACTTCTTCTGAGCCGTGCCCGCTCGCGAACGCGCGAAATCGCCATACGGTTGGCGATTGGCGCCGGGCGTTTCCGGCTCATCCGGCTGCTGTTGACGGAAAGCCTGATTCTGGCGTCCTTGGGTGGATTGGCTGGGATCGCCATCGGGTACGGCGTCGTACAGTGGTTCCACACTAAGCAAAGCATAATATTTCAGACCGAGTTGCCGGTCGCGATACCGTTCCGGATGGACACGCGCGTGCTGCTGGCAAGCCTCGCGTTGTCCGCCTTGAGCGCGCTCCTTTGCGGCCTGGCGCCGGCGCTCCAGAGCACGCGCGTGGACCTGGTGAACGGACTCAAGTCGGCCGACGTGGATGTGCCCGGACGCAAGCGCCTGTGGGGCCGGAATGTGCTGGTAGTGGCGCAGGTTTCCACGTCCCTGATGCTGCTGACGGCGTCTTTCCTGATGGTCCGGGGTTTTCAGCATAGCTTGCTGGATGGAACCGGTTTCGCGAAAGACCATCTGCTGATGGTCAGCTTCGATCCGCGTCTGGTGCAGTACAACGCAGCTCAGACGCAGCAGTTCTATAAGTTGCTGGCCGAACGTGTACGGGAAGCGCCCGGAGTTCAGAGCGAGGCTCTCACCCAGAACGTTCCGTTTGGACAGGACGACTTTGACGGCGTGGCCTTCGTGCCAGACGGATTTCAGATGCCGCGCGATCGCGAAAACTTCACTTCGACAATGGACACTGTTGATAAAGGGTACTTCGAGACGATGCGGATTCCGATTTTGCGTGGCCGCGGCTTCCTGGCGTCCGATACCGCAGAGGCCCCGCATGTCGTCGTCGTGAATCAGCAGTTCGCGAAACACTATTGGCCGGGCGCCGATGCGGTGGGCAAACACATCCGGCTCGATAGCCGCACCGGCACGCCGGTTGAGATTGTAGGCGTCGCGCAGACCATCAAGTATCAAGGGGGCAACGAAAAGCCGATGGATTTCGTGTATATGCCGCTGGCCCAGCATCCTATCGCGCGAATGGTCTTGATGTTGCGGTCGAGCGGCGATCCGCTGCAATTGGTTCAACCCGTGAAGGAGGTTGTCCGGACCCTCGATCCGAACCTACCGATGTTGCAGACGAGGTCTTACGAGGATTTATACTTGAACCAGGCCATAAAAGGGCCACGAATTGCGATGGACCTGGTGGGTAGCATGGGCGCGGTGGGCCTCCTGCTGGCCATCGCCGGTTTGTATGGAGTGATGGCGTACAACGTGAGCCGCCGAACCCGCGAGATCGGCATACGCATGGCCCTTGGCGCGGCAAGTTCGGACGTGCTGCGCCTGGTGATGGGCAAGGGCCTCGTGTTGGTCGGGATTGGGACGGTGATCGGGCTGGCGATGGGTTTCGCCGTCGAGCGGCTCATGAATTCCATGCTGTTCAATGCCGGCGGCGTAGACATTGTGGCTTATGTCATCGTCGTGCCATCGCTGTTTCTGGTGACCATGCTGGCGGCCTACGTGCCCGCGCGACGAGCATCCCGGATTGCGCCAACACAGGCGCTGCGATACGAGTAGTGCAGTTAGTTCGTGCACGCCAGATCCGCTACGCAGGCTTGCCGAAAGCACACCGACGACTAGCCCATTCAGCCAAATGCCTGATAAACGCGCAAACCGGACATCTGGTTTTCATTTGATTTCATAACAATGTCG